>NZ_JZWY01000490.1:0-12537 GCF_000966955.1 Streptomyces sp. NRRL S-495 | reverse complement strand
CCGGCCCTCGCCGTACACCCTCGGCCCGCTCAGGCCGCTATCGGCCGTTGGCTCTGCACCGCCTGGAGCAGCCCGATCGCCACCCAGGTGGAGAACATCGACGATCCTCCGTAGGAGACGAACGGCAGCGGGATGCCGGCCACCGGCATGATGCCCAGGCACATCCCTATGTTCTCGAAGCCCTGGAAGGCGAACCAGGCGACCACCCCGGCCGCCACGATCGTGCCGTACAGGTCGGTGGCCTGGCGGGCGATCCGGCAGCCCCGCCAGAGCACCACGCCCAGCAGCACGATGATCGCCATCGCGCCGAGGAAGCCCAGCTCCTCGCCCGCGACCGTGAAGACGAAGTCGGTCTGCTGCTCCGGCACGAACTGCCCGGTGGTCTGGGTGCCGTGGAACAGCCCCTTGCCGGTCAGCCCGCCGGAGCCGATCGCGATCCGGGCCTGCGCGGTGTTGTAGCCGACGCCGGACGGGTCGAGCGCCGGGTTGGCGAAGGCCGCGAACCGGTCGATCTGGTACTTGCTCAGCACGCCGAGCTTCCAGATCGCGACGCAGCCGCCGACGCCCGCCAGGATCAGCCCGAACACCCAGCGGTTGGCCGCGCCGGAGGCGAGCAGGATGCCCAGCACGATGACGGCCATCACCATCACCGAGCCGGCGTCGGGCATCAGCATCACGATCGCCATCGGCAGGGTCGCCCAGACCAGTGCCCGGAACACCGCCTTGTTCGCCGGGAACTCCCGCTCCCCGGCGTCCACCTGGTCGGACATCACCAGCGCCATGGACAGCACGATCGCCAGCTTGGCGAACTCGGCCGGCTGCACGGAGAAGCCGCCGCCCAGCTGGATCCAGGAGTGCTGGCCGTTGATGGTCGAGCCGAGCGGGCTCAGGGTGGCCACCAGCAGCAGGATCACACCGGCGTACAGGAAGGGCACCACGGTGCGGAACCGCCGGCTCCCTATCGCTATCACCACCGCGCACAGCACCGCCCCGACCATGACGTTGGTCAGGTGGCGGAACAGGAAGTACTGCGGGTCGCCGTGGGTGAGGGAGTCGCGCCCCCGGGTGGCCGACCAGACCAGCAGCGAGCTGCCCAGCGACAGGACGGCCGCGGCCAGCAGCAGTATCCAGTCGATCCGCCACAGCGGGGAGTCCTTGGCCAGCGCCTTGGGCACCCCGCCGCGCTGCGGGGCGAGCCGGAGCTGGCGGTACGAACCGTAGGAGGTCATGCCCGGCCCCTTCCGGTGGTGGAGCGGGTGGGTTCGACGGCGGCCGCGGCGGCGACGACCGGCACCGGGGTGCTGCCGCCGGACCGGTCCGGGTCCAGGAAGACCCGCGGCGAGCCGCCGGTCACCCCGGGGTCGCCGAGAGGGACGACCGAAGCGGCGGAGACGGCCGAACCGACCGAACCAACGGAGCCGGCCGAGGTGGCCGACGTGGCCGAGGTGGCCGAGCCGACGGAGGCAGCCGAGCCGGCCGATGCGTCGAAGGACACCGGCTTGATGATCGCGGTCCCGTCCGGGTTGAACTTCGGCAGCTCGGCCTGCGGCTTCGGCAGCAGCGCCTTGCCCTGGTCGATGTTGCCCTTGTCGTCGACGCCGTACAGGGACTGGTAGATCCGGCGGATCGCGTCGCCGGAGCCGCCGGAGCCGGTGCCGCCTTGGCTTATCGTCATCACGACCGCGTAGTCGCGGCTGTAGGTGGTCAGCCACGAGGTGGTCTGCTTGCCCTCGACCTCGGCGGTGCCGGTCTTGGCGTGCAGCTCGATCTTGCCCTGGGGCCAGCCCGCGCCGGTGAACTTCCAGGCCGCGGTGCCGCTGGTGACGACGCCCGCGGTGGCCTGGTCGATGTAGCCGAGCAGCTTCTGGTCGCCGGGCAGCCGGCCGTCCTCGTGCGGGGCGATCTCGCGGACGAGATCCCCGCCCGGGCTTATCACGGCCTTGGCGACGGTGGGCCGGTAGAAGGTGCCGCCGTTGGCGAGCGCCGAGTAGATCCGGGCCATCTGGACCGGGGTGACCAGGGTGTCGCCCTGGCCGATCGCGAAGTTGACGGCGTCACCGGCGCGCATCTGGTAGCCGTCGACGCAGTTCTCCCGGGCGATCAGGTCGGAGAAGGTGTTGCCGCCCTTCTCCGCCTGCTTGCACCAGGCGTCCTTGTTGTTGTCGTAGAAGGACTGCTTCCACTGCCGGTCGGGGACCCGGCCGGGGACCTCGCTGGGCAGGTCGATGCCGGTCTTGGCGCCGAGGCCGAACTGGTGGGCGGTCTTGAAGAACCAGTCGCCCGGGTCCTTCTTCGGCTTGATGCCGCCGTCCTTCATCCACTGGTCGTACGCCAGGCCGTAGAAGACGGTGTCGCAGGAGACCTCCAGGGCGCGCTCCAGGGAGATCGCCCCGAAGCTCTCGCTCTCGAAGTTCTTGAACTCGCGGCCGCCGATGGTCATGCTCTTCGGGCAGTCGTAGCGGCCGTCGAGCGAGTAGCCGGCCTGGACGGCGGCGGTGGTGGAGATGACCTTGAAGGTCGAGCCGGGGGCGGACTGACCCTGTATGGCCCGGTTGAGCAGCGGGAAGTTGGACTCCTTGCTGGTCAGCGCCTGGTAGTCCTTGCCGCTGATGCCGCCCTGCCACAGGTTGGGGTCGTAGGTGGGGGCGCTGGCCATCGCGACGATCCGCCCGGTGTGCACGTCCATCACGACGGCGGCGCCGGAGTCGGCCTCGTAGTTGCGGTTGGTGACCTTGTCGAAGGTCTTGCGGGCGTCGCTCATCGCCTGCGCCAGGTTGTCCTCGACGACCTTCTGCACCTTGGCGTCGATGCTGGTCACCAGGTTGTTGCCGGTCTGCGGGGCGGCCTGGTCGGCGGTGCCGATGACCCGGCCGAGGTTGTCCACCTCCAGCTTGGTGACGCCGGCGGTGCCGCGCAGGTCGCGGTCGTAGACGGACTCCAGTCCGGCCCGGCCGATCTGGTCGGCCGGCAGGTAGCGGTCGAGGCCGGCCTTGTCCGCGGTCTTGGAGACCTCCTCGTCGGTGACCGGCGAGAGGTAGCCGAGCACCTGGGCGAGGTTGGCGCCCTCGGCGCCGGTGTAGTGGCGCACGGCGGTGGGCTGGGCGGTGATCCCGGGGAAGTCCTCGCGGCGTTCCATTATCTGCATCGCCTGCTGGGTGGTCGCCTCCTTGGTGACCGGGATCGGCTGGTACGGAGAACCGTTCCAGCAGGGCTGCGGCGTCTTGGCGTCGCAGAGCCGGACCTTCTCCTGGACGTCCTTGGCGGGCATCCCGAGCACCTCGGCGAGCCGGGTCAGCACCGCCTTGCCGGCGTCCTTCTGCTGGAGCAGCGAGGTGCGGCTGACCGAGACCACCAGCTTGGTCTCGTTACCGGCGAGGATGCGGCCGGAGGCGTCCAGGATCTCGCCGCGGACGGCCGGTTCGACGACCTCGCGGATGTGGTTGCCGGTCGCCTTGGCGGTGTAGACGCTGGCGTTGCGGATCTGCAGGTACCAGAGCCGTCCGCCGAGGGTGGCGAGCAGCGAGACCACCAGGATCTGCAGCACCACCAGACGGATCGTCACCCGCCGGGTTCGGCCGGTCTCGGGGATGTTGCTCACGTCTCGTGCGCTCCAAAACTGAACAGGGCGGGCAGGCTGGTCGGGGCCGGGCTACGGGCGCTTTCCCGCGCCGAGCAGGCGCTTCTTGCGGTAGGCCGGTCCGGCCGTGGCCTCGCGGGTGGTGCGGTAGCGGGTCAGGCTGCCGAGGCCGGGGCCGCCCTCGTCGTCCTCGGCGACCGACAGCGGGTCCTTGCCGAAGCGGCGGGCGATCAGCATCACGGCGGGCACCACGAAGGGTGCGAGCAGCAGGTCGTAGAGCAGGGCGGTGACGACGAGCTGGCCGAGTCCGACGTGCCGGGCGGCGGTGTCGCCGACGAGGGCGCCGACCATCGCGTACAGCAGGGTGGAGGCGATCGCGGCGCCGGCGACCACGAGCAGCGCGCTGGAGACCGAGCGCTGGCGGCCGTGCTCGGGGCGCAGCAGTCCGGCGGCGTAGCCCATCAGGCAGAGCACCAGCGCGTAGCGGCCAATGGCGTGGTCCGAGGGCGGGGCGAGGTCGGCGAGCAGGCCGGCCGCGAAGCCGACCAGGCAGCCGCCGGTGGGTCCGTAGACGAGGGCGAGGCCGACGACCACGAGCAGCAGTATGTCCGGGGTCGAGCCGGGCAGTTGCAGCCGGCCGAAGACGCTGACCTGGAGCAGCAGCCCGAGCAGGATCAGGATCGCGGAGACGGGGATGCGGGCGAGGCGCATGGCTCAGTTCCCCCCAGTGGGCTTGGCGGGCGGGGCGGCGGCGGCCGGCGCGGCGGGTGCCGCGGGGGCGGCGGGCGCGGCCTGGCCCTGGGCGGCCGGCGCGGGGGCGGGCGGCAGGACGGCGTCGCGCGGGTCGGTGCGGGGCGGGACGACGACGACGCCGACCAGGTCCAGCCGGGTGAACTGGACGAAGGGCTCGACCAGGACGGTCTTGGTGAGCTGTCCGGGGGTGGCCTCGACCTGGACGACCCGGCCGACCGGGACGCCGGGCACGAACGGGCGGCCGCTCTGCGAGCCGAAGGTGACCAGCCGGTCGCCCTCCTTGACCTGGGCCTTGCCGTTGAGCAGGGAGACCTTCATGGCACTGGTGCCGCCGCCGGCGGCGAAGCCGATCTCCCCGGTGCCCTCCAGCCGGGTGCCGGCGGTGAAGCCGGGGTCGGAGGCGAGCAGCACGGTGGCGGTGGTGGGGGCGACGGTGGTGATCCGGCCGACCAGGCCCTGGCCGTTGACGACGGTCATGTCGCGGGTGAGGCCGTCGTCGCTGCCGGCGTCGATGGTGATGGTCCAGGAGAAGCCCTGGGCCGGGCCGATCGCGATGGTCTGGGCGGCCTTGACGGTGTAGCCGCCGGCGCCGGCGGTGCGCAGCAGGTCGTCGAGCTGCTTGGTGCGCCCGCCCGCCATGTCGGAGGAGGCCAGCTTCTGCCGCAGTTCGGTGTTCTCGCGGGCGAGCTGGTCGGTGCGGCCGCTGTTGGAGGCGGCGTCGCGGAAGGCGCGGACGGTGTCGGCGACCGGGTCGACCGCGCTGGCGGCACCGCGTTCGACCGGGCCGAGGACGGTGGCGGCGGCGCGCCGGGCGCCGCCGAGCGGGGAGCTCTCACCGCCCTTGATGTCGACGGTGATCAGTGCGAACGCGACGGCCACCAGCAGGATGAGCAGTAGCCGGCTCTCTCGTGTGTCCCTCACGGTGCTGGTACTGCCCCTTCGTGCCCCTGGTCCGCCGGCCCGGGCTGTGGACCCGGGCGGGGACCCGTCGGTTCGGCTGGTGTGTCGGTTCTGCTAACGGCGCGGCGCGGCGTCGAGTACCTGCTGGAGCGCCTCGAACTCCTCGACGCACTTGCCGGAACCGAGTGCGACGGAGTCCAGCGGGTTCTCGGCGATGTGGATCGGCATGCCGGTCTCCCGGCGCAGCCGCTCGTCCAGGCCGCGGAGCAGGGCGCCGCCGCCGGTGAGCACGATGCCCCGGTCCATGACGTCGCCGGCCAGCTCGGGCGGGCACTGGTCGAGGGTGGTCTTGACCGCGTCGATGATCGAGTTGACCGGCTCGTCGATGGCCTCGCGGACCTCGGCGGCGGAGATGACGACGGTCTTGGGCAGGCCGCTGACGAGGTCGCGGCCGCGGATCTCGGCGTGCTCGTCCTTCTCGCCCTCCAGGCCGAAGGCGGAGCCGATGCTCATCTTGATCTGCTCGGCACTGCGCTCGCCGAGGAGCAGCGAGTACTCCTTCTTGATGTGCTGGACGATGGCGTTGTCCAGTTCGTCGCCGGCGACCCGGATGGACTGCGCGGTGACGATGCCGCCGAGCGAGATGACGGCGACCTCGGTGGTGCCGCCGCCGATGTCGACGACCATGTTGCCGGTGGGCTCGTGGACCGGGAGTCCGGCGCCGATCGCGGCGGCCATCGGCTCCTCGATGATGTGCACCTGGCGGCAGCCGGCCTGGAGGGAGGCCTCGATGACCGCGCGGCGCTCGACGCCGGTGATGCCGGAGGGGACGCAGACGACGACCCGGGGGCGGGCGAGGAAGCGGCGGCGGTGCACCTTGAGGATGAAGTAGCGCAGCATCCGCTCGGTGATCTCGAAGTCGGCGATCACGCCGTCCTTGAGCGGGCGGATGGCCACGATGTTGCCGGGGGTGCGCCCGATCATCTTCTTGGCCTCGGAGCCGACGGCGAGGATGCCGCCGGTGTTGGTGTTGACCGCGACGACGGACGGCTCGTTGAGAACGATCCCCTTGCCCCTGACGTACACCAGCGTGTTGGCAGTTCCGAGGTCGATCGCCAGGTCGCGGCCGATGAACGACAGGTTGCTCGCCATGGGGTGTGGGTGCCTTCCCGGGCTCGGAGTCATGTGGGGTGGACGGTGTGCGCCCGCAGAGGGGCGGCGACCAGCTGAGCTGCCTTACCGGGCCCTTGAGTCGCGTCCATCGTAGTCACGCCGTTCGGCACGGACGTCGACCCGGGGCACGCCGTCCATTGTCCGGGGCGTGATCGCTTCTCAGGGCATTGGGACGCCGTGTCGGAGGGCCTGGTTCCCTATTTCCCGATAAGAATGCCCCGGCCGGGCCAATGGTCCCGGCCGGGGCGTCCCGAAGGTCCCGGTGCCCGTGCGGTCAGGCCTGGGCGGGGAAGAAGATCTTGATCTCGCGCTCGGCGGACTCGACCGAGTCGGAGGCGTGGATCAGGTTCTCGCGGGTGATGGTCGCGTAGTCGCCGCGGATGGTGCCGGCCCCGGCCTCCAGCGGGTTGGTGGCGCCGGCCAGCATGCGGATGCCGGCGATGACCTCCTCGCCCTCGACGATCAGGGCGATCGACGGGCCGGAGGTCATGAACTCCAGCAGCGGCTCGTAGAACGGGCGGCCGACGTGCTCCGCGTAGTGCTGCTCCAGCGTCGCCCGGTCGAAGGTACGCAGCTCGGCGGCGGCGAGCCGCCAGCCGGCCTTGCGCTCGATCCGGCTGATGATCTCGCCGGCCAGGCCGCGCGCGACGGCGTCGGGCTTCAGCAGGACGAGGGTGCGCTGGGACACGGGGCGTCTCCTGGGGAAATCGGGTTCGGCGCGCACGCGGGAATCGGCGCGCACACGGATCGGCACGCACGCGCGATTCCGCGTGCGCCGTGCGACTACCGCAGAGGTTACCTTGCGTGAGCGAACGCCCCGGACCCGGTCCGGAGCCGTCTCAGACGGCCGCGGCGGCGGCCCGGGCGGCCTTGATCTCGTCGATCCTCCGGCCGTAGTGCACCGAGCACCACCAGAGGCCGGCGAAGATCACGCCGAGCACGAACATGGTCGGCACCACGAAGCCGCTGGCGATCAGCCCGAGCTGCAGCGCCCAGCCGACGGCCACCGCGCCGGGGCGGGTGATCATGCCGCAGAGCAGGACGCACAGCACCATGGCGATGCCGCTGACCGTCCACAGGGCGCCGTGGGAGACGTCCGTGAGCTGCATCGCGACCAGGGCCGCGAAGAGCACCACGAGGGCCTCGCCGATCAGCGTCGAGGAGCAGAGCGTCCTCATCGTCACTTCCTCCCGAGCAGCAGGCGGGCCTCGCCCACCGTGATGACCGATCCGGTGACCAGCACCCCGGCGCCGCCGAGGTCGCCCTCCTCCTCGGCCAGGGTGACGGCGGCGGCGATGGCGTCGTCCAGTCGGGGCTCGACCTGGACCCGGTCCTCGCCGAAGATGTCGACCGCGAGCGCGGCCAGGGCGTCCACGTCCATCGCCCGGTGGGTGGAGTTCTGGGTGATCACGACCTCGGCGAGGAGCGGCTCGAAGGCCTCCAGCAGGCCGGCCACGTCCTTGTCGCCGCTGGTGCCGATCACGCCGACCAGCCGGGTGAAGCCGAAGGACTCGCCGATCGCGGTGACGGTCGCCTGGGCGCCGTGCGGGTTGTGGGCGGCGTCCAGCAGGATGGTGGGGCTGCGCCGGACGACCTCCAGCCGGCCCGGGGAGCTGATGCCGGAGAACGCCTGGCGGACCTTGTCGGCGTCGAGCTGCCCGCCGCGGGCGCCGCCGACACCGAAGAACGCCTCGACGGCGGCCAGCGCGAGGGCCGCGTTCTGGGCCTGGTGCTCGCCGTGCAGCGGCAGGAAGACGTCCTCGTACTCCTCGCCGCCGATCCCGCGCAGCGTCATCAGCTGGCCGCCGATCGCGAGTTCGCGGCGGACGACGCCGAACTCCATGCCCTCGCGGGCGACCGTGGCGTCCACCTCGACCGCGCGCCGCAGGATGGTCTGCGCGGCGTCGAGCTGCTGCTGGGCGACGACCGCGACGGCGCCGGACTTGATGATCCCGGACTTCTCGACGGCGATCTCGCCGGTGGTCTCCCCGAGCTTGTCGGTGTGGTCGAGGCCGATCGGGGTGATCACGGCGACCCCGGCGTCGATGACGTTGGTGGCGTCCCAGGAGCCGCCCATGCCGACCTCGACCACGGCGACGTCCACCGGCGCGTCGGCGAAGGCCGCGTAGGCCATGCCGGTGAGCACCTCGAAGAAGGACATCGCGACCGGCTCGCGCTCGTCGACCATCCGCACATAGGGCTCGATGTCGCGGTAGACCTCGACGAACCGCTCGGGGGTGATCGGGGCGCCGTCCAGGCTGATCCGCTCGGTGACGCTCTCCACGTGCGGGCTGGTGTAGCGGCCGGTGCGCAGCTCGAAGGCGTTGAACAGCTGCTCGATCATCCGGGCGGTGGAGGTCTTGCCGTTGGTGCCGGTGATGTGGATGGAGGGGAAGGACCGCTGGGGCTGGCCCAGGATGTCCATCAGCGCCTCGATCCGGTCGAGCGAGGGCTCCAGCTTGTTCTCCGGCCAGCGCTCGGAGAGTTCCACCTCGACCTCGCGCAGGGCGTCGGCGGGGCTGCCGTCGGCGGGGCGGAGGGTGTACGGGTTCGGGTCGGCCTTGTCGCTCACGTCCACAGTCTACGGAGCGTGGGGCACCTCTCCTCACGGGGTGAGAACCACCACTTTGCCCGAGTTGGTCGTTTTCTGCGTTTACTATCGTTTTGGCGATATCAGACCGCAATGAGGCATTGAATCAGACCGCAATGAGGCATTGATTCGCATCCCAGGGAGACAAATCGCCTTTGATCATGAGGAGCACCGCGCCATGCCCGACGCCCTGCGCCAGTTCTTCGAGATGCGCCGGGACGGCTTCGTCCAGCTCGCCGGGCTGATCTCGCTCGCCCTCGTGGTCTACATGGCCCTGGTCTTCGGCCGCTTCCTGGTCTACTGGGCCGGCTCCCGGCACGCCTTCCGGCGCAACCGCCCGGCCCGCCCCGGCGACCCCGCCGCCTTCCGGTGGCACCTGATGGTCCCCTGCCGGGACGAGGAGGCGGTGATCGCCCAGACCCTGGCCGGGCTGCGCGCCGTCGCCCCCGCCGCCCACCTCTGGGTGATCGACGACGACAGCGAGGACGCCACCCGCGACCTGGTGCTGGCCGCCGCCCGGCACGACGCCCGGATCCACCTCGTCCAGCGCCGCCGCCCGCACGCCCGGATCGGCAAGGGCGCCGCCCTCAACGCCGCCTACCGGGAGATCTCCGCCTCGCTGCCGCCCGGCACCGACCGCTCCCGGATCGTCCTCGGCGTCGTCGACGCCGACGGGCAGCTCGACCCCGGCACCCTCGAACAGGTCGGCAACGAGCACGCCATGGGCCGCCCCGACACCGGCGCCGTGCAGATCGGCGTCCGGATGCGCAACGCCGAGGACCCGCGCCCGCTGGCCGGCCGGGGCCGGCTCGCCAACGCCCTCGCCCGTGCCCTGGTCCGGATGCAGGACGTCGAGTTCCAGGCCAACAACGCCGGCATGCAGCTGCTGCGCCGGCGCACCGGCAGCGTCGGCCTCGGCGGCAACGGCCAGTTCGTCCGGCTCACCGCCCTCGACTCGGTCACCGCCGAGGAGGGCCGCGACGGCCGCCCCTGGCCCGAGCGCGCCCTGCTGGAGGACTACGAGTCCGGCCTCGACCTGCGGCTGGCCGGCTGGCGGCTCACCCATGTCACCGAGACCAACGTCTCCCAGGAGGCCCTGGTCTCCTGGCGCCGCTTCCTCACCCAGCGCACCCGCTGGGCCCAGGGCAACATGCAGTGCCTGCGCTACACCGGCCGGGTGCTGCGCTCGCCGCACTACCGGCCCGCCGGCAAGGCCGAGGTGCTGTACACCTTCCTCCAGCCGGTGGTCTGCGTCCTGCTGGTCGTCCTCACCCCGCTGTCGCTCGCCATCACCGGCGCCGGTCTGGTGCTCTTCCCCGAGGAGACCGCCGACTTCCAGCTGACCTACGGCCCCTGGATGGCGGTCGCCTTCGTGCTCGCCACCCTGCCGATGGTCTTCTGGGGCCCCACCTACCGCCGGCTCGTCCGCCCCGACCGGAGCCGGCTCACCGGCCTGCTCTGGGGCGTCCTGGTCTGGCTCTACGCCTACCACCTGTTCGTGGTCGCCACCCGGGCCGCCGTCCGGATGCTGCTCGGCCGCAACGGCTGGGCCAAGACCCGGCGCAACGCCGAGAAGGTCGCCGTCGGCGCCCCGACCGCCCTGGAGTCCTGACCCCGGCCGCGTCGCCGCCGTCCTCCCCCGCCGCCCCGCTGCCCCGCCGCCCCGCTGCCCCAGACCCCGGAGCCGTCCCGCCATGAGCCTGTGCCCCGCCCCCCGGTCCGCCGCCCGGTCCGCCGCCCGCCCGCTAGCCCCCGGCAGCGTCGCCGTCGTCCTCGGCACCCGCCCGGAGCTGGTCAAGCTCGCCCCGCTGATCCACGAACTCGGCCCCGCCACCCGGCTGGTCCACACCGGCCAGCACTGGGACGAGGCGATGTCAGGCCGCTTCCTGCGCGACCTCGGCCTCCCCCGCCCCGAGCTGCTCACCGGCGTCGGCGGCCGCCCCCGGGCCGGCCAGATCGCCCAGTCCCTCGGCCAGCTCGACGCCGCGTTCGCCGAGGACCGCCCGGCCGCCGTCGTCGTCCAGGGCGACACCAACGCCACCCTGGCCGGCGCCCTCGCCGCCAACGCCCGGGAGATCCCGCTCGTCCACGTCGAGGCCGGACTGCGCAGCTTCGACCGGGCGATGCCCGAGGAGCACAACCGGGTGATGGTCGACCACGTCTCCGACCTGCTGTGCGCCGCCACCCCCGACAACGCCGCCAACCTGCGCGCCGAGTCCCTCGACGAGGAGCGGATCGCGCTCACCGGCAACACCGTCGTCGAGGTGGTCCGCCGCTCGCTGCCCGGCCCCGAGGAGCGGGCCGGCCTGCTCGCCCGGCACGGCCTCGCCGCGGACGGCTACGTCCTCGCCACCGTGCACCGGCCGGAGAACACCGACACCGCCGAGGCGCTCGGCGCCGTCCTCGCCGAACTCGACCGGATCGCCCGGGCCGGCACACCGGTGCTGTTCCCGATGCACCCGCGCACCCGGGCCGCCGTCGAGCGCTTCGCCCTGGACGGCCTGCTCGCCCGGCTCACGGTGACCGGACCGGTCGGCTACGCCGACTTCCTGGGCCTCGCCCGGCACGCCGCGCTGCTGGTCTCCGACTCCGGCGGGGTGCAGGAGGAGTGCACCGTGCTCGGCCGCCCGCTGCTGGTCGTGCGCCGCTCCACCGAACGGCCCGAGGCCGTCGAGACCGGCTTCGCCGCGCTGGTGGCGCCCGGTGCCGAACTCGGCGCACTCGCCCGCGCCTGGCTCGCCGACACCCCGGAGCGGCTCGCCCGGCTCGCGGACACCCCCAGCCCGTACGGGGACGGCCTGGCCTCCGCCCGGATCGCCGAGCTGACCGCCCGGCTCGCCCACGGGCCCGCCGCGGTGCCGCAGGCCGCCTGACCCGCCGGGGCCGCCCGGCCGGCGGCCCTCTTGACAGCGGAATTGGTCTACTCCACCTTGTGAAGGCAAGTCTCCTCCCCCGACAGGGACTTGTGTTGTCGGTAGCTCCCGCACACAGATCCGTCGACACCCGGACGGCCCTCCCCCACGAGGACCGCCGGCCTCCCCCACCGGAGATGGAGCCATGCCACCTGCTTCACACCGGCGCCCGCGCGCCGTCCACTCGCTGCTCGCCGGCGCCACCGCCGTCGCCCTCGGCCTCGGCGGCCTGGTCCTCGCCGGCGGTGCCGGCGCCCACGCTGCCCCCTCCGACGTCGAACTCGTCACCAACGGCGGCTTCGAGGACGCCAACCGCCTCAACGGCTGGACCTGCGCGGCCGGCGCGCCGGAGACCGCCACCGTCCACTCCGGCACCGGCGCGCTGCGCTCCACCCCGAGCGGCAGCGCCACCGGCGAGTGCACCCAGACCGTCACGGTCAGGCCCTCCTCGACGTACACACTGAGCAGCTGGGTCCAGGGCTCGTACGTCTACCTGGGCGCCCGCGGCACCGGCGGCGCCGACCCGAGCACCTGGACCCCCGGCGGCACCGGCTGGTCCAAGCTCAGCACCACCTTCACCACCGGGGCCGCGACCACCAGCGTCACCGTCTACCTGCACGGCTGGTACGGGC
>NZ_JZWY01000489.1:0-11754 GCF_000966955.1 Streptomyces sp. NRRL S-495 | reverse complement strand
CCGCGACCACCAGCGTCACCGTCTACCTGCACGGCTGGTACGGGCAGCCGGCCTTCCTGGCCGACGACGTGTCCCTGCTCGGCCCGGGCGACCCCAAGCCCTCCCCCACCGCGACCAGCCCCACCCCGACCGGCACCGTCGGCCCGTCGCCCACCGACACCACCACGCCCTCCCCCACCGCCACCACGCCCCGGCCGCCGGCCAGGCACCTGCTCACCGGCTACTGGCAGAACTTCGACAACGGCGCCACCGTGCAGCGGATCAGCGACGTCCCGGCCGCGTACGACATCATCGCGGTCTCCTTCGCCGAGGCCACCGGCACGCCCGGCGGCCTGGGCTTCGCCCTGGACCCGACCCTCTCCTCCCGGCTCGGCGGCTACACCGAGGCGCAGTTCAAGGCCGACATCGCGGCCAAGAAGGCGGCCGGCAAGAAGGTGATCCTGTCGGTCGGCGGCGAGAAGGGCACGGTGTCCGTCAACAGCTCCGCCTCCGCCACCAACTTCGCCAACAGCGCCTGGTCGCTGATGCAGAGCTACGGCTTCGACGGCGTCGACATCGACCTGGAGAACGGCGTCAGCTCCACCTGGATGGGCCAGGCGCTGCACACCCTGGCGGCCAGGGCGGGCTCCGGCTTCACGCTCACCATGGCGCCGCAGACCATCGACATGCAGTCGACCGGCGCGGAGTACTTCAAGCTGGCGCTGAACGTGAAGGACATCCTCACCATCGTCAATATGCAGTACTACAACTCCGGCGCGATGCTGGGCTGCGACGGGCAGGTCTACTCCCAGGGCACCGTCAACTTCCTGACCGGGCTGGCCTGCATCCAGCTCAAGGGCGGGCTGCGGCCCGACCAGGTCGGACTCGGCGTGCCGGCCTCCACCAGCGCGGCCGGCGGCGGCTACGTCAGCCCGGCGGTGGTCAACAACGCGCTGGACTGCCTGGCCGCCGGCACCAACTGCGGCAGCTTCAAGCCCGACACCAAGTGGCCCGGGATCGGCGGGGCCATGACCTGGTCGACCAACTGGGACGCCAAGTCCGGCGGCGGCATCGCCTCCACCGTCGGCTCGCACCTGCACGCGATGCCGTAACCGGCGCGCGGCCCCGCCCCGGCGGGACCGGAGGCCCGGAGGCCCAGCGGGACCGGAGGCCCGAGCCGGTCAGACTCCGGCCCGGGCCTCCGGCACGCCTGCGGGCACCCCGCCGTGCCGGCGGCGCAGCTCGGCGGTGATCTCGGCCAGCTCCCCCTCCGGCAGCAGCGGCAGCATCATCGCGACACCCTGGAGCAGCCCGCCGAGCAGGAAGGTGGTGTCGGGGGTGGCGGCGACCAGGTCCCGGACCTCCGCCACCTCGCCGGCCGCGACCGCCTCGATCAGCCGGGCCGCGTCCACGCCGTCCTCCTCGACGAGCACCGCGCCGGTGTCGCTCGGGGCCCGCCGGGCCATCGACCGCAGCACCCGGTCGCCCACCTCGGGCGCGTAGGCCTTGCGGACCGCCTCGGCGGCGATCCAGGTGAGCAGCGTGGCCACCTCGCGCTCGACGTGCTCGTCCAGCAGCCGGTCCAGCGCGTGGTCGAACGCGAGCTGGTTGCCGTGCCGGAAGGCGAGCAGCAGGGTCGCCGCGCGCGCCTTGGCCTCCTCGACCGCCTCGGCAGGCAGCTCGTCGGCCAACACCTCGGTCACCACCACCACGCCCATGCCCTCCCGTCGTCCCTCACTGTCCGGAACTCGAAGCACACCGTACACATCCGACCTGCGAAATTCCGCGAAACCGCGCGGGCAAGACCGGAATCAATTCGGGCGGAATAGGACCTCACCCGGTCCAGGATGAATATTCGCCGGAAGGGAGCAACGAATTGGGCTATTGGGACGCCCGATCAGCCGACATCCGGAAAAACGGAGGAGCCGCACCCCGCGTCGGCGGGGTGCGGCTCCTGGTGGACCGGGTGACGGCTCCGGGGAACCGTCGGCGCGTCAGCCCTGCGGCAGCGCCGCGAGCTGGGCGGTGATCCGGGCGATGTCGGCCTCGGCGGCCTCCTGGCGGGTCCGGATCTTGGCGACCACGTCGTCCGGCGCCTTGGCGAGGAACGCCTCGTTGCCGAGCTTGCCGGCGGTCTGGGCCTTCTCCTTCTCGGCCGCGGCGAGGTCCTTGGCGAGGCGCTTGCGCTCCGCCGCGACGTCGATGGTGCCGGACAGGTCCAGCGCCACGGTGGCACCGGCGACCGGCAGCGAGGCGGTGGCCGCGAAGCCCTCCTCCGGCACGGTCAGACGCAGCAGCGAGCGGATCGCGTCCTCGTGGACGGCCAGCACGGTGCCGTCCAGGTCCAGCCGGGCCGGGACCCGCTGGCCCGGCTTCAGGCCCTGGTCGGTGCGGAACCGGCGCACCTCGGTGACCACCCGCTGCAGGGTGGCGATCTCCGCCTCGGCCCCGGCGTCGCGGAACCCGCTGTCCTGCGGCCAGTCGGCGATGACCAGCGACTCGGCCCCGGTGAGCGTGGTCCACAGCGTCTCGGTGACGAAGGGCACGATCGGGTGGAGCAGCCGCAGCGTGATGTCGAGGACCTCGCCGAGGACCCGGCGCGCGGCGTCGGCCTGCGGGCCGCCCTTGGCCAGGGTGGTCTTGGAGAGCTCCACGTACCAGTCGAAGACCTCGTCCCAGGCGAAGTGGTACAGCGCCTCGGAGAGCTTCGAGAACTGGTAGTCGTCGTACAGCGCGTCCACCTCGGCGACCGTGCTGTTCAGACGCGACAGGATCCAGCGGTCCGCCGCCGTCAGCTCCTCCGGCGCGGGCAGCGGGCCCTCGACGGTGGCGCCGTTCATCAGCGCGAACCGGGTCGCGTTCCAGATCTTGTTGGCGAAGTTGCGGGCCGCCTGGACCCAGTCCTCGCCGATCGGGACGTCGACACCCGGGTTGGCACCGCGGGCCAGCGTGAACCGCAGCGCGTCCGAGCCGTACTTGTCCATCCAGTCCAGCGGGTTGACCACGTTGCCGAAGGACTTCGACATCTTCTTGCCGTTCTGGTCACGGACCATGCCGTGCAGCGCGATGGTGTGGAACGGCGGGGTGCCGTCCATCGCGTAGAGCCCGAACATCATCATCCGGGCGACCCAGAAGAACAGGATGTCGTAGCCGGTGACCAGGACGGAGTTCGGGTAGAACTTCGCCAGGCTCTCGGTCTGCTCCGGCCAGCCGAGCGTGGAGAACGGCCACAGGCCCGAGGAGAACCAGGTGTCCAGGACGTCGGTGTCCTGGTGCCAGCCCTCGCCGGCCGGCGGCTGCTCGTCCGGGCCGACGCAGACGATCTCGCCGTTCGGGCCGTACCAGACCGGGATCCGGTGGCCCCACCACAGCTGGCGCGAGATGCACCAGTCGTGCAGGTTGTCCACCCAGTCGAAGTAGCGCTTCTCCATCTCCTGCGGGTGGATCTTGACCCGGCCGTCCCGGACGGCGTCGCCGGCCGCCTGCGCCAGCGGGCCGACCTTGACCCACCACTGCATCGACAGCCGCGGCTCGATGGTGGTCTTGCAGCGCGAGCAGTGGCCCACCGAGTGGACGTACGGGCGCTTCTCGGCGACGATCCGGCCCTCGGCGCGCAGCGCGGCGACGATCGCCGAGCGGGCCTCCAACCGGTCCAGGCCCAGGAACGGGCCGTGCGCGGTGATCACCGCGTGCTCGTCCATCACCGCGATGTTCGGCAGGCCGTGGCGCTGGCCGATCTCGAAGTCGTTCGGGTCGTGGGCCGGGGTCACCTTGACGGCGCCGGTGCCGAACTCCGGGTCGACGTGCTCGTCGGCGACGATCGGGATCCGGCGGCCGGTGAGCGGCAGCTCGATCTCGGTGCCGACCAGGTGCCGGTAGCGCTCGTCGTCCGGGTGGACGGCGACCGCGGTGTCACCGAGCATCGTCTCGGCCCGGGTGGTGGCGACGACGATGGAGTCCTCGCCCTCGCCGTAGCGGATCGAAACCAGCTCGCCGTCGTCGTCCTGGTACTCCACCTCGATGTCCGAGATGGCGGTCAGACAGCGCGGGCACCAGTTGATGATGCGCTCGGCCCGGTAGATCAGCTCGTCGTCGAAGAGCTTCTTGAAGATGGTCTGGACGGCCTGCGACAGGCCCTCGTCCATGGTGAAGCGCGTCCATGGTGAAGCGCTCGCGCGACCAGTCGACGCCGTCGCCGAGCCGGCGCATCTGGCCGGAGATCTGGCCGCCGGACTCCGCCTTCCACTTCCAGACCCGCTCGACGAACTCCTCGCGGCCCAGGTCGTGGCGGGACTTGCCCTCCTTGGCCAGCTCGCGCTCGACCACGTTCTGGGTGGCGATGCCGGCGTGGTCCATACCGGGCTGCCACAGCGCCTCGAACCCCTGCATCCGCTTGCGGCGGACCAGGGCGTCGATCAGCGTGTGCTCGAAGGCGTGGCCCAGGTGCAGCGAGCCGGTGACGTTCGGCGGGGGGATGACGATGGTGAACGGGGGCTTGTCGCTCGTGGCGTCGGCGGTGAAGTAACCGCGCTCTACCCAGCGCTCGTACAGCTCGCCCTCTACGTCCGCCGGAGCGTAGGTCGTCGGGAGGGTGGCTGCGTCGTCCCCTGCGGGCGTGCTCGCGGGGCGCTGGTTCGTGGTGTCGGTCACGACGGACAGTTTACGTACCCCGGGAACCCGGTTACGAACGCCTTTCACCCCCCGGACTGCCGGCCCGACCCGGAAGGGCGCGCACGCGAGGGCCCCGGTGCCGCCACGAGGGCGGTACCGGGGCCCCGGTCCCGGCCCGGGAAGACCGGGCCGGAGAGGTCTCGGGCGGGGCTCAGGCGCTCTTGTCGCGCCGCTCCCGCTTGATCATGTCGCGCGGCACCAGGGTCGGGATGGCGTGCTTGGAGACGACGTCCCCGGTCACCACCACCCGGGCGACGTCCTGACGCGAGGGAACCTCGTACATCACGGACATCAGCACCTCCTCCATGATGGCCCGCAGACCGCGCGCGCCGGTGCCGCGCAGGATCGCCTGGTCCGCGATGGCCTCCAGCGCGTCCCGGGAGAACTCCAGCTCCACACCGTCGAGTTCGAAGAGCTTGCGGTACTGCTTGACCAGCGCGTTCTTCGGCTCGGTGAGGATCTGCAGCAGCGCCTCGCGGTCGAGGTTGTGCACGCTGGTGATCACCGGGAGACGGCCGATGAACTCGGGGATCATGCCGAACTTGACCAGGTCCTCCGGCATCACCTGACGGAAGTGGTCGCTGGCGTCCTGCTCCCGCTTCGAGCGGATGTTCGCCCCGAAGCCGATGCCCTTGGCACCCGCCCGGCCCTCGATGATCCGCTCCAGGCCCGCGAACGCGCCGCCCACGATGAACAGCACATTGGTGGTGTCGATCTGGATGAACTCCTGGTGCGGGTGCTTGCGCCCGCCCTGCGGCGGCACCGAGGCGGTGGTGCCCTCCAGGATCTTCAGCAGCGCCTGCTGCACACCCTCGCCGGAGACGTCCCGGGTGATCGACGGGTTCTCGCTCTTACGGGCGACCTTGTCGATCTCGTCGATGTAGATGATCCCGGTCTCGGCCTTCTTGACGTCGTAGTCCGCCGCCTGGATCAGCTTGAGCAGGATGTTCTCGACGTCCTCGCCGACATAGCCGGCCTCGGTCAGCGCGGTGGCGTCCGCGATCGCGAACGGCACGTTCAGCATCCGGGCCAGGGTCTGCGCCAGCAGCGTCTTGCCGGAGCCGGTCGGACCGAGCAGCAGGATGTTGGACTTCGCCAGCTCGATGGCGTCCTCGCGGCCGTTCCCGCCGCTGCGCCCGGCCTCACCGGCCTGCACCCGCTTGTAGTGGTTGTAGACCGCCACCGACAGCGCCTTCTTGGCGAGGTCCTGGCCGACCACGTACTGGTCGAGGAACTCGTAGATCTCGCGGGGCTTCGGCAGCTCCTCGAAGCGCACCTCGGAGGTCTCGGCGAGCTCCTCCTCGATGATCTCGTTGCACAGGTCGATGCACTCGTCGCAGATGTACACGCCTGGGCCGGCGATCAGCTTCTTCACCTGCTTCTGCGACTTGCCGCAGAACGAGCACTTGAGCAGGTCGCCACCGTCTCCGATGCGTGCCACGAGGTGCTTCCCCTTCGCCAGGGGCCCCGCGGGGTTTCCGGGGCCTGGTGCTGTGGACCGAAGACGCCGACGGCGATCGGTCTCGCTGTCCGACGGTACTCTGCCGAGCCGTCGATTCCGCCCTCTTCGCCGGGTCTGCCCTACGCCCTGGGCGAATTGATACCGAACAGATGCCGTCGGAGGAGCCACCGGTGCGCCGGAGGCGGGGCGCGCGAACCGATCGCGCGCCCCGCCCCGGCCCCCGCGGCCCGAGGACGGCGCCGCGGGGGGTGCTGGCCTCAGGAGGTCAGCGAGGCCTTGCGGGTCGAGATGACCAGGTCCACCAGACCGTACTCGACGGCCTCCTCGGCGGTGAGGATCTTGTCGCGCTCGATGTCGTCGCGGACCTCCTCGACCGACTTGTTGGAGTGCTTCGACAGCATCTCCTCCAGCTGCTCGCGCATCCGGAAGATCTCGCGGGCCTGGATCTCCAGGTCCGAGACCTGGCCGCGGCCGGTCTCGGTGTAGGGCTGGTGGATCAGGATGCGGGCGTTCGGCAGCGCCATCCGCTTGCCGGGGGTGCCCGCCGCCAGCAGCACGGCCGCCGCCGAGGCCGCCTGGCCCATGCAGACGGTGGTGATGTCGGGCTTGACGTACTGCATGGTGTCGTAGATGGCCGTCAGGGCCGTGAACGAGCCGCCGGGCGAGTTGATGTACATCTGGATCTCGCGGTCCGGGTCCATCGACTCCAGGCACAGCAGCTGCGCCATGATGTCGTTGGCCGAGACGTCGTCCACCTGGGAGCCGAGGAAGATGATGCGCTCCTCGAACAGCTTGGCGTACGGGTCGTACTCGCGGATGCCCTGGGAGGTGCGCTCGACGAAGCGCGGGACGATGTAGCGGCCCTCCGCTCGCATGTCCTCGACGCGGGCCTTGGCGGCCGACAGGCTGGGGATGTTCATGGGTGTTCTGGTCCTCCGGAGCGTTGTGGCTGTGGTCTCGTGGGCCCGGGGCGGGGCTCAGGCGCCGGTGCCGCCGCCGCCGGGGACGTCCGCGGCACTGTGCATGATCGCGTCGATCAGGCCGTAGTCCAGGGCCTCCTCCGGGGTGAACCAGCGGTCACGGTCGGAGTCCTGGGTGATCTGCTCGAAGGACTGGCCGCTGTGGAAGGCGATCAGCTCCGACATCCGCTTCTTGGTGCGCAGCAGCTGCTCGGCCTGGATCCGGATGTCCGTGGCCGAACCGCCGAGGCCGGCGGACGGCTGGTGCATCAGGATGTTGGCGTTCGGCAGCGAGAAGCGCTTGCCCTTGGCGCCCGCGGTCAGCAGGAACTGACCCATCGAGGCCGCCATGCCCATCGCGATCGTGACGACGTCGTTCTTGATGTACTGCATGGTGTCGTAGATCGCCATGCCGGCCGAGATCGAGCCGCCCGGAGAGTTGATGTAGAGGAAGATGTCCTTGTCCGGGTCCGCGGCCAGCAGCAGCAGCTGAGCGGTGATCTTGTTGGCGATGTCGTCGTCGACCTGCTGACCGAGGAAGATGATCCGCTCGTTGAGCAGCCGGTTGTAGACCTGGTCGCCGAGGCCGCCGAGCACGTCACCAGCGGCGGCGTGCGGCGCCATCGGGCCGGGCATCTGCATCTGCGGGTACGTCACTTAGCCACCTGCTCAGTCGATTTGGACGGTCGCTCCACGGCCGTCACGGTGTCGCACAGCTTCCGGGTATCACGTCGTGATTGTTGCTGTCCATGGACCCTAACGCGCAGGCCGGGCCGCAGAATCCCTCACGCAGAACTGTTCGCTGTGAGCGCAGGGTTCACGGCGGACCACAACGCAGCGGGCCCGGACACCGTACGGCGTCCGGGCCCGCTGTCGGACCTCGGGGCGAGCGAGGCTACCGGGGCGATCAGGCCTCGGTCTTCTCCTCGGCCTTGGCCTCGGCCTCGGCGGCCGGGGCCTCGACGGTCTCGGCCGACTCGTCGGCCTCGTCGTCGTCGAAGTTGACCTCGTTGCCCTCGGTGTCGACGACCTTGGCGGCCTCGACCACGGTGGCCAGCGCCTTGCCGCGGGCGACCTCGCCGACCAGCAGCGGAACCTGGCCGCCCTGGACGACCTGCTGGGCGAACTGGTCCGGGGTGAGACCCGAGCCGGCGGCGCGACGGATGAGGTGCTCGGTCAGCTCCTCCTGGGAGACGTTGAGCTCCTCGTCGGCGACGATCTGGTCCAGGACGAACTGGGTCTTGATGCCCTTCTTCGCCTGCTCCTCGGTCTCCGCCAGGAACTCCTCCTCCGACTTGCCCTGGGTCTCCAGGTAAGCCGCCAGCGTGAGGCCCATCGGCTCCAGCTGGTGGTGCTCCAGGTTGTGCTTGCGGGTCTCGATCTCGTCCTTGAGGAGCTTCTCCGGGAACTCGATCTCGACCAGGCCGAGCAGCGCGTCCAGCACCTTCTCCTGGGCCTGGGTGGCCTGGTCGTACTCCTTCATGCGCTCGAGGCGCTTGCGGGAGTCGGCCTTCAGGTCCTCCAGGGTGTCGAACTCGCTCGCCAGCTGGGCGAACTCGTCGTCCAGCTCCGGCAGCTCCTTCTCCTGGACCGCGGTGACCTTGACGGTGACCTCGGAGGTCTGGCCGGCCTGGGTGCCGCCCTTGAGCTCGGTGGTGAAGGTCGCGGTGCCACCGGCCTCCAGGCCGACGACGGCCTCGTCGATGCCGTCGATCAGACGGCCCGAGCCGATCTCGTAGCTGACGCCGGACGCGGTGCCGTCCTCCGGCACCTCGCCGTCGACCTTGGCCTCGAGGTCGAGGACCACGGTGTCACCGGCGGCCGCGGCGCGCTCGACGTCCTTGACCGAGGAGAAGCGCTCGCGCAGCTGCTCCAGGGACTTGTCGATGTCCTCGTCCGAGACCACGATCGGGTCGACGGTGACCTCGATGGCCGAGAAGTCCGGGAGAGTGATCTCCGGACGGATGTCCACCTCGGCGGTGAACTTCAGGTCGCCGCCATCGGCGATCTTCTCGACACCCTCGATGTTGGTGATGTCGGGCTGTCCGAGGACCTCGATCTTGCCCTCGTCGACGGCCTGCGTGTAGAAGCGCGGCAGGGCGTCGTTGACGGCCTCCTCCAGCACGGCACCACGGCCGAAGCGCTGGTCGATGACCCGGTTCGGGATCTTGCCCTTACGGAAGCCCGGGACCGAGACCTGCTGGTTGATCTTCTTGTACGCCGCGTCGAGGCTGGGCTTGAGCTCCTCGAAGGGCACCTCGACGGTGAGTCGAACCCGGGTCGGGTTCAGAGTCTCGACGGCGCTCTTCACGGTTGGGTCTCCTATGGGGCTTGCGGTCGGGTTGCCTGCACCCTCCCCGGACGGCCGGCCGGAGCCGGTTCGGTCGAGTCGGGCGAGACGGGCGATGGGCGGTTGGAGCTGCATCTCCCGTGGGGGGTGGACGGTGAGCGTGACTCCTCGCCCTCGTGCGGTCGGCCTGGGTTGACGCCACAGGGACTACCGCCAGCGCCCCATCCTACCGGTACCACGAAAGGCGGACGCCAGGGCGCCGCCGTCAGCGGCCCTTCGGGGCCGTTCCGGGGTGTTTCCGGCCTGTTCGCGGGCGATCGGGGAGGCGGCCGCGCCCGGGGGCGCGCGCCCCGGGTGTGGCGTGCGGCACTCTTTCCGGTGAGCGCTCCGCACGGCACGACGGGACACCGCGGGGACGGACGGGAAAGGGCCGGGTCGGGTCCGGTCGGGCACCAACGACAACAGGGCCCCGCCGTGGGCGAGACCCTGCGCACTCTGTCGGGGTGGCCGGATTCGAACCGACGGCCTTCCGCTCCCAAAGCGGACGCGCTACCAAACTGCGCCACACCCCGTGGTGCCGAGAGGAAGCGTACACGCCGGGCCCTGCCGGATCGGCGAGATATTCCGAGGCCCTCACGGGAATGGGGTGTGCGCGCAGCCGACCGGACCAGGTACGCTGTTCCCGACCTTCCGTCCGGTGACGGCCGGGGGATCGCGCGGGCGTAGCTCAATGGTAGAGCCCTAGTCTTCCAAACTAGTCACGCGAGTTCGATTCTCGTCGCCCGCTCCACAGAACGGCCCCGAGGGATGCTGAGCATCCGTCGGGGCCGTTCGCATGTCCGGGGTCGTTCGCAATTCCGGGGCCGTCCGGCACGGGCGGTTCAGAGGCCGAGCCGGGCGGCGCGGGCGGCGGCCCGCTCCAGCAGCCGGTGCACGTCGGACTGGCGGGTGGAGGGCCGGTCGTTGAACTCGTCCGGGGAGCTGACCCGGCGGCCGGTGGTGTGCAGCACCTCCATCAGCTGGACCCGGGCGGTGCGGACGGTGGCCGGGGTGCCGTAGCCGTGGGCGAGCACCGCGGCCTGGGCGCCGAGCAGGCAGACCCGGCCGGCCCCGTCCCACATCGCGCCCTGCAGCCATCCGTGCGCCGTGATGTAGCGGGAGGCGAGGCCGAGGTGCTCGGCGGCGGTCACCGGCACCGGCCGGGCCGGGCGGCGCAGCGCGCGGTCGAGCAGGGTGGCGCGGGGCGGGGCGTGGTCGGCGTACCAGGGCCGGAGCACCGAGCCGAACGGGCAGACGTACGGCCCGCCGTGGGGCGGGAGGTAGGGCGCCGGGGTGCGCGCCGGGGCGGGCAGCGAGGCCAGGTACGCCTCGATCTCGGCGACCAGGCCGGAGGCGTCCGGGGTGAGCAGCGGTGCCGGCGGGGGTTTCGGGGCGGTGCGGGGCATGCGGGGTTCTCCAGGCGGTGCCAGTGGTGTCCGCTACCCAAAGTGGGGCATCAGTGACATTCCCGCGACCGGAGCGAGGGGGCCGCGGGGCCGGGCACGCCCGGACCGGGCCGGCCTGGGCCCCGGCGGGTCCGGGCAGTTTCCCGGCGGGCCTCCGGGCCGATAGCCTCGGCGGCGTTCGAGAGCAGTTCGACGGGCAGACGACAGTTCGAGACGATTCGAAGCCCCGAGCCTAGGAGTCCCCGTGCGCCCGCAGGACCGACTGGCCGTCATACAGCGCTGCGTGGTCCGGGAGATGGCACGGCTCGGGCAGGTGTTCACCGCCGACGGCGAGGTGGTGCGCGGTCCCGGCACCACGGCGGTGGCCGTGCGCGAGCACCAGGACGGCGAGGGCCCCGGGCACGTCGACCTCGGCTGGGTGCTGGAGCTCGGCCGGGCGGACGCGCCGGTGGTGTGGGACTGCACGGCGGGCCTCGGCAAGACCGAGGAGGAGAAGCTCGACAACGCGGTGCGGATGTGGGCGACCACCACGGCGAGCGCGCTGGTCGAGCTGCAGGAGGGCCGCGGCGCTCACGGCGACCACGCCGACCACCCCGAACTGCCGGGCTGGCACGCCGTCCAGGGGCCGGCGGCGGTGTTCGGGTTCGGCAACGAGCGGCTGGCCGCCTGGCTGGCCGGGAACCGGGTGGTGCCGGCGCTGGCGCCCGCGCTGCTGGCGGAGCTGGCCGGGCCGGGCGGGCGGCGGCCGCACGGGGTGAAGCTGTTCCTCGGCGGCCGCGCGGGGGACGACGTGGCCGAGGTCCGGGTCGACGGCGAGGTCAGCGAGGCGGCCTCGGCGGCGCTGCGCGCGCTGGACTGGCCGCGCGGCGAACGGCTCTGCTGGGCGCGGCTGTTCGTCCTGCTGACGGCCCACGGGGAGCCGTCGGCCCGGCCGGCGGCCGCCGATGG
>NZ_JZWY01000488.1:0-458 GCF_000966955.1 Streptomyces sp. NRRL S-495 | reverse complement strand
GCCGCCGATGGGGCCGACCCGGCCCGGCCGGCGGCCGTGGCGGCGGCACGCCCGCAGGGCCTGTTCGCCCGGTGGCGGCAGGCGAGACGCGCGGACCGGTGAACGGTTCGCCGGCCGCGGAGGGCCGGCGGGCCGCAGGTCAGCTGGCGATGCCGGAGATGGACTTGGCGACCTGGCTCAGGAAGTCCTGGATCGGCTTGGCGGCCGTGCTCTGGTTGAGCATGAAGCCGAACAGGGCGGCCAGGATGAAGTGCCCGGTCTTGAGCTGCTTCTGGCGGATGAAGATGAAGCAGACGATGCCGAACAGGACCAGCGCGGAGACGGAGAGTGCCACCCGGACTCACTTCCTCGTTTCATAGCGGGGCGCCACCGGCTGACGACCCCTGTGAAGCCGGACCCCGGCCTGTCCGACGGTCCCGAGGCGGAACAGCAGTTCGTCCGGCACGTCGAAGCCGGAG
>NZ_JZWY01000487.1:0-19515 GCF_000966955.1 Streptomyces sp. NRRL S-495 | reverse complement strand
GATGTGTATAAGAGACAGGCCGCACGGTGTCCGTCGTGCCGCATGTGACGCCCCCCATCCCCCGAATCCTGAACAGTCCCGCCCGGACTCAGTGTGGTCGACCATGCCGATTGCGTAAAGGTCTGACTGTCTGTCGAACGCCGACATCCTGCGATGCGAGACGAGTTTCCGCCGACCGGGACGATAGTCGAGACATCCTGACGATTCGTCGGCGGGGTGCCGCTGAGCGGCCGGGAAACGTTCGGCGGCCCCGACCGGAACCGGCAGGTCCGCTCCGCCTCCGGAGCAACGGAATTGGCCGAAGATCAGCTCCGGGGGTTGACAGCAGCTGCCTTTGGCACGTGCCACCGTCCAAAGGTCCCGGCCGGGGCCGGTAGGGGTTGTCCGACAAGCCCTGGGGCGCTCAGTCGCGCCAGAGCAGCAGCACCGCGCGGTCGTCGTTGATGTCCCGGGCGACCGTCTCGATCAGTCGGGACGCCGAGCCGCCGCCGGCACCGGGGCCGCCGCCCGGCACCAGCCGGTCCGCCTCGCCCATCAGCCGGTCCATGCCCTCGGAGAGGTCCCGGCCGGGTGCCTCGACCATGCCGTCGGTGCACAGCATCAGGACGTCGCCGCGGTTCAGCCGCCCCCGCACGCCCTCGAACTTGGCGCCGTCGTAGATGCCCAGCGCCGGGCCCTCCAGGGCCTCCTTGGTCTCCCAGCGGCCGGCGCCAGCGAGCCGCTGCATCCCCGGCAGGTGGCCGGCCGAGAGCAGTTCGTACTCTCCGCTGTCCAGGTCGAGCACCAGGTGCACGGCCGTCGCGAAGCCCTCCTCCCAGGACTGCCGCAGCAGATAGCCGTTGGCGGCCGGAAGGAAGTCGTGCGCGGGCAGCGAGCCGAGCAGTCCGCCGAACGCGCCGGAGAGCAGCAGCGCCCGGGAGCCCGCGTCCATGCCCTTGCCGGAGACGTCCGCGAGGACCACCTCCAGCACCCGCCGGCCCGGGCCGGTGCGGTCGGCGACCACGAAGTCGCCGGAGAACGACTGCCCGCCGGCCGGGCGCAGCGCCATGTCGGCGTGCCATCCCTCCGGCAGCCGGGGCACCCGGCTCTGCACCCGCAGCCGCTCGCGCAGGTCGAACAGCATCGTCGAACCGCCCCACCAGGGCACCCCGACCCGGCTGCGGAACTGGGCCAGCAGCAGGCCGCCGACCCCGGCCGCGCCGACCACCAGGGCGGCGCCGGGGGTGACCCCGTAGGTGTAGGCCTCGGGATGGTCGCTGGCGACCCGCTGGCCGGTGTGGATGACGGACTCGGCGGACAGCCCGAGCGCGGCGAGCGCGTACAGCACCACCAGCGAGCCGGGGCGCAGCAGCAGGGCGGCCGCCAGGATCGGCAGGACCAGCGCGGTGGGCGGGGCCCAGGCGGGCCAGCGGACGTTGAGCACGATCAGCAGCGGCACCAGCAGGGCCAGGGCGCAGAGCACCGGCCAGTCGGCGGCGCCGCCGCGGAACCAGTCGACGGCGGCAGTGCGCAGCCTTCGGCGGACCCGGCGGAGCCTCTTGCGCAACCGGGCCGTCACGGGGTCGGACGCCGGTACGGCGCCGGGCCTCGTCGCAGTCGTCTGGGGCGGTGTGCCCGGCGGTCTGCCAGCCATGGGGACCGACCATATCCAGCGCTCCCGGTCGGCGTCGACGGCCGGGGCGGTGGCGGTGTCCCACTGGCGCGGGCGTGTCAGCGGGTTTCGGCCGATTGCGGCGGGCGCCGTCCGGAGCGTCAGGAGGCGTACGGGCACGGGGCGTACGAACCGCCGGGGCGGCGCACGCGGCCCGCGCGCGGGCGGTCCGACAGGGCGCGCGCCGCGGTGCGCGCTGTGGCCGATCACACAGCGATCACACGACGATCACACAGGTGCCGTTCAGCTGCCGTCCAGCTGCCGTACGGCCGGTTCCGACCGCTCCGCGGGCCCCGGCGGGCGCCACCGGGCCCGCCGCCACCGGGCCCGGGAACGCGACGACCGGCCGCGCCGTCGGGGCGCGGCCGGTCGTGGGAGGCCGGAACGGGCGGGAGGGTCAGCCCTCCTGCTGCGGGTGGTGGGCCGGGATCGGCGGGAGCTCGCCGGTGGTCTCGTACACGCTCAGCATGTCGATCCGGCGGGTGTGCCGCTCGTCGCCGCTGTACGGGGTGCTGAGGAAGATCTCGACGAACTTGGTCGCCTCCTCCTCGGTGTGCATCCGGCCGCCGATGGAGATCACGTTGGCGTTGTTGTGCTCGCGGCCGAGCGCGGCGGTCTGCTCGCTCCAGGCCAGCGCGGCGCGGACGCCCCTGACCTTGTTGGCGGCGATCGCCTCGCCGTTGCCCGAGCCGCCGATCACGATGCCCAGCGCCTGCGGGTCCGAGGCGGTGCGCTCGGCGGCCCGCAGGCAGAACGGCGGATAGTCGTCGAGGGCGTCGTAGATGTGCGGCCCGCAGTCGACCGGCTCGTGGCCGGCCTCCTTCAGCCACTCCACGAGGTGGTTCTTCAGTTCGTATCCGGCATGGTCGGAGCCCAGGTACACGCGCATGCCCATGAGTGTGGCATGCGCCCGGACCCGGGCTCCGCAGGGGGCCGGTGAGCCCCGGTCACGAATCTCAGCGGCGGCCGAGCAGCTTCCAGGCGAGCGGGAGGGCGCCGGCCGCGAGGACGGCCTTCAGGGCGTCGCCGACCAGGTACGGGTAGAGGCCGAGCTCGGCGGCGCGGGCCAGCGGCACGTCGAGCGCGAACGCCAGGTAGGGCACCCCGACGGCGTAGATGGCGAGGCTGCCGAGGACCATGGCGGCGGCGGTGCGCACCGGGGAGCGGTCGGCGCCGCGCCGGGCCAGGGCGCCGACCAGGCCGGCCGCCAGCACGAAGCCGATCACATAGCCGAACGAGGCCATCGACCAGCCGGAGGCGGCCTCGGCGAACCACGGCAGGCCCGCCGCCCCGGCCAGCAGGTAGAGGCCGAGCGAGGCGACGCCGCGGCGGGCGCCGAGCGCGGTGCCGACCAGCAGGGCGGCGAAGGTCTGGCCGGTCACCGGCACCGGGGAGCCGGGGACGTTCACCGACAGCTGGGCGGCCAGGCCGGTGAGGGCGGCGCCCCCGGCGACCAGGGCGAGGTCCCGGGCCTGGGTGCCGAGGCGGGTGCCGGCGGCGGGCAGCAGGTCGGCCAGGACGGCGCGGCTGGGGACGGGGGTGCTGGCGGTGGCCATCGGGCTTCTCCTCGGCACGGTGCGGATCCGGACGGCCGCGGGGGCCGGCGGACGGAGTGAGTGATCACTCCGAACCTACGCGTCGATCACTCCGGCGACCGTCATGGATCCGGACAAACCCCCGGGCCCCGTCCTTGTCGGGTCCCGCCCCCGCCCGCCGCCCGCTCCTGAGCCCGCTCCCGCTCACTTTCCGCTACCAAGTGCGACCGGGTGGACGAGTAGAGTCATGACAGGGTCCGCATTCTGGGCCCGAACCGGACATTCTTGGCACTGAAGGCCTCGTCCCCGGATATTGGGCAACTCGCACCGCATGTCGAACAGTCTGGATCCCACCCCCATGGCCCCCACCTCCGCGCCCACGGCGCCCGGGACCACCACGCCCGCTCCCCCGGGCGGCGGCCAACAGCTCTCGCACGGGCTCAAGCAGCGCCACCTCTCGATGATCGCGCTCGGCGGCGTCATCGGCGCCGGCCTCTTCGTCGGCTCCGGCGCGGGCATCGCGGCGGCCGGGCCCGCCATCATCCTGGCCTTCGTGCTCTCCGGCCTGCTGGTCATGCTGATCATGCGGATGCTCGGCGAGATGTCGGCGGCCCGCCCCGCCTCCGGCTCCTTCTCCGTACACGCGGAGAAGGAGATCGGCCCCTGGGCCGGGATCACCGCCGGCTGGATGTACTGGGTGATGCTCTGCTGCGGCGTCGCCGCCGAGGCCACCGCCGCCGGGAAGATCGTCAACGGCTGGGTCCCCGGGGTCTCCGCCTGGGTCTGGGTCGCCCTGTTCATGGTGTTCTTCTGCGCCAGCAACCTCACCGCGGTGAAGAACTTCGGCGAGTTCGAGTTCTGGTTCGCCGCCGTCAAGGTCGCCGCGATCGTCGCCTTCCTGGTGCTCGGCGGGCTGGGCCTGGCCGGGGTGCTCGGCCCCGGCGCCCCCGGCACCACCAACCTCACCGGCCAGGGCGGCTTCCTGCCCAACGGCACCAGCGGACTGATCGTCGGCCTGCTCGCCTCCGTGTTCGCCTACGGCGGCCTGGAGACCGTCACCATCGCCGCCGCCGAGTCCGACGACCCCAAGCGCAACGTCGCCAACGCCGTGCGCACCGCGGTCTGGCGGATCGCGATCTTCTACATCGGCTCGATGGCCCTGGTCGTCACCCTGGTCTCCTGGAAGGACCCGGCGGTCGTCTCCGACGGCCCCTACGTCACCGTGCTGCGCCACCTCGGGGTGCCCGGCTCCGGGACGATCATGCAGGTGGTGGTGCTGATCGCGCTGCTGTCCGCGATGAACGCCAACATCTACGGCGCCTCCCGGATGGCGTACTCGCTGGTCGGCCGGGGCCAGGGCCCGCGCTCGCTCGCCAAGGTGAGCGGCGGGGTCCCCCGACGGGCCGTGCTGGCCTCCTGCCTGTTCGGCTTCGGCGCCGTCCTGGCCTCCAAGTTCTGGCCCGACACCGTCTTCACCTGGCTGATGAACACCACCGGCGTCGCCATCCTGGTGGTCTGGCTGTTCATCTGCGTCGTCCAGCTGCGGATGCGCCGCCGGCTGGAGCGCGAGACGCCCGAGCTGCTCACCGTCCGGATGTGGGGCTACCCGTACCTGACCTGGATCGCGATGGCCGCCGTCGTCGGCATCCTGGCGCTGATGACCACCACCGAGGGCAACCGCGAGCAGTTGTACGCCGCCGGCGTGCTGGTCGCGCTGCTGATCGCCGCCGGGCTGGTGAAGCAGCGCCGCGACGCCGCCGCGACCGGCGCCACCGACTGACGGGCCGGGCACGACACGCGGGAGGGGCCCAGTACCAGCTGGTACCGGGCCCCTCCCGCGTGTGCGACGCATGCGTGTGCGCCTCCCGCGTGTGCGCCGCCCGCGTGCGGCGGCTGCTACTCGAAGGACGGGCTCGCGGTGCGGGTCCGCTTGATCTCGTAGAAGCCCGGGGTGGAGGCCACCAGCAGCGTGCCGTCCCACAGCCGGGCCGCGGCCTCGCCGCGCGGGGTCGGGGTCACCACCGGGCCGAAGAACGCGACCCGGTCGCCGTCCGCGCCCTCGACCGCGATCACCGGGGTGCCGACGTCCTCGCCGACCAGGGTGATGCCCTCCTTGTGCGAGAGCCGCAGGGCCTCGTCGTAGGCGTCGGTACCGGCCGCGTCCGCCAGCTCCACCGGCAGACCGGCCGCGGCCAGCGCCGCCTCGATCGTCTCCCGGTTCTGCGGCAGGCCCTGGTTGTGGAAGCGGGTGCCCAGCTCGGTGTACAGCCGGCCCAGCACCTCGTCGCCGTGCTTCTCCGCCGCGGCGATGCACACCCGCACCGCGCCCCAGGCGTTGTCCAGCAGCTCCCGGTAGTTCGCCGGCAGGTCGCGGTGCTCGTTCAGCACCGACAGGCTCATGACGTGCCAGTTCACGTCCACCGGACGGAGCTGCTGGACCTCGATCAGCCAGCGGGAGCTCATCCACGCCCACGGACAGGCCGGGTCGAACCAGAAGTCGGCGGTCTTGCGCTCGGTGGCGGCGGAATCGGCGGCGGTACCAGCGGCAGTCGTCACGGCTGTCGTCCTTCGAGAGTCGTCCGGGAGTCTTCCGGGGGAAAAGCGGCAGGAAAAGCGCGGGAAAGCGGTCGGAGGGCCGGGGCCGCGCGGACCCGCGCGACCGCCCCGTCACCCCCCAACACCCGGACCCGGCCGGTGATTCCGGCCCGCCCCGACGAGTTGTGCAATGGTACCGGCGCGGGGGGCGTGAAAGGATGCCCCCGCAGCGCCGCAGCGCGCCGCACCAGTGCACCAGCGAAGACCGCACCACCGTGCGAGCCGGACAAAGGAGTACCGCCGTGCCGGGCAAGAACCTGAGCCGCGACGAAGCCCAGCAGCGGGCCAGCATCCTCACCGTGGACAGCTACCGGGTCCGGCTTGACCTGACCTCGGCCCCCGATCCGGCGGCCGCGACCTTCCGGTCCACCACCACCGTCGCCTTCCGCTGCTCCGAGCCGGGCGCCTCGACCTTCGTCGACCTGCTCGCCCCCGCGGTCCGCGCCGTCACCCTGAACGGCCGCGCGCTCGACCCGGCCACCGCCTACGACGGCGCCCGGGTGCACATCGACGGCCTGGCGGGCGAGAACGTGCTCACCGTCGAGGCCGACTGCGCCTACAGCCGCACCGGCGAGGGCCTGCACCGCTTCACCGACCCGGTCGACGGCGAGACCTACCTCTACACCCACTACGAGCCGGCCGACGCCCGCCGGGTCTTCGCCACCTTCGAACAGCCCGACCTGAAGGCGCCATTCACCTTCACCGTCACCGCGCCGGCCGCCTGGGACGTCCGCTCCAACGCCGCGCACGAGAGCGTCACCGAGGACGGCACCGCCCGCACCTGGGAGTTCGCGCCGACGAAGCCGATCTCCACCTACCTCACCGCCGTCGTCGCCGGCCCGTACCACGTCGTGCGCGACCACTACAGCCGCACCCTCGCCGACGGCACCGTGCTCGACATCCCGCTCGCCGCGCTCTGCCGCAGGTCGCTCGCCCCGTACTTCGACGCCGACGAGATCCTCGGCGTCACCAAGCTCGGACTCGACTTCTTCCACGAGAAGTTCGACTACCCGTACCCCTTCGGCAAGTACGACCAGGCCTTCGTCCCCGAGTACAACATCGGCGCGATGGAGAACCCCGGCTGCGTCACCTTCCGCGAGGAGTTCGTCTTCCGCTCGAAGGTCACCGACGCCGCCTACGAGGCCCGCGCCAACGTCGTCCTGCACGAGATGGCGCACATGTGGTTCGGCGACCTGGTCACCATGCGCTGGTGGGACGACCTGTGGCTGAAGGAGTCCTTCGCCGACTTCATGGGCTCCTACGGGCTGGTCGGCGCCGGCACCCGCTACCAGGCCGCCTGGGTCACCTTCGCCAACCAGCGCAAGGCCTGGGCCTACCGGCAGGACCAGTTCCCCACCACCCACCCGATCACGGCGGACATCCGGGACCTCGAGGACGCCAAGCTCAACTTCGACGGCATCACCTACGCCAAGGGCGCCTCGGTGCTCAAGCAGCTCGTGGCGTACGCGGGCGCCGACGCCTTCTTCGAGGGCGCCCGCCGCTACTTCCGGCGGCACGCCTTCGGCAACACCGAACTCGCCGACCTGCTGGACATCCTGGAGGAGACCAGCGGCCGCGACCTCAAGTCCTGGGCCGCCGCCTGGCTGCAGACCGCCGGCGTCAACACCCTCACCCCGCAGCTCACCGTCGACGCCGAGGGCCGGATCACCGAACTCGCCGTGCTCCAGGACGGCGACGTCCAGCGCCCGCACCGGATCGCCGTCGGCCTCTACGACCGCGACGCCGACGGCGCGCTGGTGCGCACCGAGCGCTTCGAACTGGACGTCACCGGTGCCCGCACCGTCGTCGACGGCGCCGCCGGCCGCGCCCGGCCCGCGCTCGTCCTGCTCAACGACGACGACCTGACGTACTGCAAGATCCGCTTCGACGAGGAGTCGCTGGAGACCCTGCGCGCCGGGCTCGGCGACATCAAGGACGACCTGGCCCGCGCGCTCGCCTGGTCCGCCGTCTGGAACCTCACCCGGGACGCCCTGATGCCGGCCCGCGACTACGTCGCGCTGGTGCTGCGGTTCGGCGGCCAGGAGGCCAACATCGGCGTCCTGCAGTCGCTGCACGCCCAGGCCAAGACCGCCGTCGACCTCTACGCCGACCCCGCCTGGCGCGGCGAGGGCGGCCGGCAGCTCGCCGACAGCGCGCTGCGCGAACTGCGCGCCGCCGAGCCCGGCAGCGACCACCAGCTGGCCTGGGCGCGGTTCCTCGCCCAGACCGCCAACGGCTCCGAGCACCTCGGCCTGGTCCGCGGCCTGCTGGCCGGCACCGCCCGGATCGACGGCCTGGAGGTCGACCAGGAGCTGCGCTGGGCGCTGTGGCTGACGCTGGCCGCGGCCGGCCAGGCCGGCGAGGAGGAGCTGGCCGGGGAGCTCGCCGCCGACAACACCGCGAGCGGCCGCCGCCAGCACACCCAGTGCCTGGCCGCCCGGCCGACCCCGGAGGCCAAGGCCGCCGCCTGGTCCGCCGTGATCGACTCCGACGAGCTGCCCAACGCGCTGGTCGAGGCCAACATCGCCGGCTTCGCGGTGCCCGCCCACCGCGACCTGACCACCCTCTACGCGGCGCCCTACTTCAAGCTGCTGGAGCGGGTCTGGGCCGAGCGGACCATCGAGATCGCGATGCGGATCGTCGGCGGCTTCTTCCCGCAGGCCCAGGTCGACGAGGCCACGCTGGCCGAGACCGACGCCTGGCTGACCGGCCACCCGGACGCGGCGCCCGCGCTGCGCCGACTGGTGCTGGAGCGCCGGGACGACCTGGCCCGGGCGCTGCGGGCGCAGGCCTGCGACCGGGGCTGACCGGCCCCGCCGCCGCCTGTTCGGCCCCCGTCGCGACGCTCGTCGCGGCGGGGGCCGACGCATGTCCGGCCACCCGGGCGGGGGCGGCCCGGTTCGACGGGCGCGGGCGCGCGGGGCACCGGTGGAAGACGGAGGAGGCCGGACCGCGGGTGCGGTCCGGCCTCCTCGGCGTCAGCGCGGTGGTCAGCCGTTGATCAGGCTGCGCAGCACGTACTGCAGGATGCCGCCGTTGCGGTAGTAGTCCGCCTCACCGGGGGTGTCGATGCGGACGACCGCGTCGAACTCCTTACCGGCCTCACCGTCACGGGCGGCGACGACCCGGACGGTCTTCGGGGTGCGGCCCTCGTTGAGCTCGGTGACACCGGTGAAGGAGAAGGTCTCCTCGCCGGTCAGGCCCAGCGAGTCGGCGTTCTCGCCCTCCGGGAACTGCAGCGGGAGGACGCCCATGCCGATCAGGTTCGAGCGGTGGATGCGCTCGTAGGACTCGGCGATGACGGCCTTGACGCCGAGCAGCGCGGTGCCCTTGGCGGCCCAGTCGCGGGACGAGCCGGAGCCGTACTCCTTGCCGGCCAGGACGACCAGCGGGGTGCCGGCGGCCTGGTAGTTCTGCGAGGCGTCGTAGATGAACGACACCGGCGCGTCGGCCTGGGTGAAGTCGCGGGTGTAGCCGCCCTCGGTGCCCGGCGCGATCTGGTTGCGCAGGCGGATGTTGGCGAAGGTGCCGCGGATCATGACCTCGTGGTTGCCGCGGCGCGAGCCGTAGGAGTTGAAGTCACGCTTCTCGACACCGTTGGCGGTCAGGTACTGCGCCGCCGGGGTGCCCGGCTTGATGTTGCCGGCCGGGGAGATGTGGTCGGTGGTGACCGAGTCGCCCAGCTTGGCCAGGACGCGGGCGCCGGCGATGTCGTTCACCGGGCTCGGGGTCTTGGCCATGCCCTCGAAGTACGGGGGCTTGCGGACGTAGGTGGACTCGGCGTCCCACTCGAAGGTGTTGCCGGTCGGGACCGGGAGCGACTGCCAGCGGTGGTCGCCGGCGAAGACGTCCTGGTAGCCCTTGTCGAACATGGCCTCGTCGATGGAGCCGGCGACGGTGGCGGCGACCTCCTGCTCGGACGGCCAGATGTCGGCGAGGAAGACGTCGTTGCCGTCGGCGTCCTGGCCCAGGGCGTCACGGGTGATGTCGATGTTCATGTTGCCGGCGAGGGCGTAGGCGACCACCAGCGGCGGGGAGGCCAGGTAGTTCATCTTGACGTCCGGGTTGATCCGGCCCTCGAAGTTGCGGTTGCCGGAGAGCACCGAGACGACCGCGAGGTCGGCCTCGTTGACGGCGGCCGAGACCTCCTCGGGCAGCGGGCCCGAGTTGCCGATGCAGGTGACGCAGCCGTAGCCGACCAGGTTGAAGCCCAGCTTCTCCATGTACGGGAGCAGGCCGGCCTTCTCGTAGTAGTCCATGACGACCTTGGAGCCCGGCGCCAGGGTGGTCTTGACCCAGGGCTTGACCGTCAGGCCCTTCTCCACGGCCTTCTTCGCCAGCAGGGCGGCGCCCAGCATGACGGAGGGGTTGGAGGTGTTGGTGCAGGAGGTGATCGAGGCGATCACGACCGCGCCGTTGTCGATGTCGTAGGTCGAGCCGTCGGGGGCGGTGACGGCGGTCGGCTTCGAGGCCTCGGCGGAGTAGGTCGGCAGCGCCTCGGCGAACTTCGCGGCGGCCTCGGCCAGGACCACGCGGTCCTGGGGGCGCTTCGGGCCGGAGATCGACGGGACGACGGTGGAGACGTCCAGCTCGAGGTACTCGGAGTAGACCGGCTCGACCGACGGGTCGTGCCAGAGGCCCTGCTCCTTGGCGTACGCCTCGACCAGGGCGAGCTGCTGCGCGTCGCGGCCGGTGAGCTTCAGGTAGTTGATGGTCTCGGCGTCGATCGGGAAGATCGCGCAGGTCGAGCCGAACTCCGGCGACATGTTGCCGATGGTGGCGCGGTTGGCCAGCGGGATCGAGCCGATGCCGTCGCCGTAGAACTCGACGAACTTGCCGACCACACCGTGCTTGCGCAGCATCTCGGTGATGGTGAGCACCAGGTCGGTGGCGGTGGTGCCGGCCGGCAGCTCGCCGGTCAGCTTGAAGCCGACGACGCGCGGGATCAGCATGGAGACCGGCTGGCCGAGCATCGCGGCCTCGGCCTCGATGCCGCCGACGCCCCAGCCCAGCACGCCCAGGCCGTTGACCATGGTGGTGTGCGAGTCGGTGCCGACGCAGGTGTCCGGGTAGGCCTGGCCGCCGCGGACCATGACGGTGCGGGCCAGGTGCTCGATGTTCACCTGGTGGACGATGCCGGTGCCCGGGGGGACGACCTTGAACTCGTCGAAGGCGGTCTGGCCCCAGCGCAGGAACTGGTAGCGCTCCTTGTTGCGGCCGTACTCGATCTCGACGTTCTGGACGAAGGCGTCCGGGGTGCCGAACTTGTCCGCGATGACGGAGTGGTCGATGACCAGCTCGGCCGGGGCCAGCGGGTTGATCTTGGCCGGGTCGCCGCCCAGCTCCTTGACGGCCTCACGCATGGTGGCGAGGTCGACCACGCACGGCACGCCGGTGAAGTCCTGCATGATCACGCGGGCCGGCGTGAACTGGATCTCCTGGCTCGGCTGGGCGTCGGCGTCCCAGTCGCCGAGCGCCCGGATGTGGGCGGCGGTGATGTTGGCGCCGTCCTCGGTGCGGAGCAGGTTCTCCAGCAGCACCTTGAGGCTGTAGGGCAGCCGCTCGGACCCCTCGACGGCGGAGAGCTTGAAGATCTCGTACGACTCGTCGCCCACCTGCAGCGAGCTGCGGGCGTCGAAGCTGTTCGCGGACACGACTGACTCCTTCTAGGTGCTTCGTGCGGTATCCGGCCGCCACGGTGGTAAGGTCAGCCTTACTTAGGCTTACCTTGCCCGCACCGCCGGTGAGCGCCTCTCGGCAAGTATCTTGATGTCGAGATATATCTTAAGGCGGAGTTATCTCGATGTCGAGATAAACCATAGTGCATGGCGCAGCGTCCGCCACGTCGGCACCACGTCCAGCCTGCCCCCTCCTACCGCGGGCGCGCCACGCGCCCCCGGGTACCACGCGTCCCACGTACCACGCGCCCGCCGCGCCGCAGGCCCGCACGGCGCCCGTACGGCACCCGTACGGCGCCGGCCCCGAACGCCCCGGTAGCGTGGCCGGTGACCGACACGCCGAACGGGCCGGGGGCCGACCGATGATCGTGGTGGACGCGTCCGCGCTGGTGCTCGCACTGGCCGACGAGGGCGAGCGCGGCACCGCCGCCCGCGCCGAACTGGCCGCGGACGGGGAGTGGGTCGCGCCCGAGCACGTCCTCATCGAGGTGATGCAGTCCCTGCGCGGCCTCTACCTGGCGCGCGAACTCGACGCCGAACGGGTCGGCGAGCTCGCCGCCGAACTGCCCCGGCTGGCGATCCGCAAGGTCCCGGTCGAGCCGCTGCTCGGGCGGATCTGGGAGCTCAAGGACAACCTCACCCCGGACGACGCCGCGTACGTGGCGGTGGCGGAGCTGGTCGGCGCACCACTGGTCACGGCCGACCTGCGGCTGATGCGGGCCAGTGGGCCGCGGTGCGCGATCCGGGGGATCGGCCGGTCCGGCGGCTAGCGCGGGCTGTTCGCGCGGGGCGGGTGGGGAAGGGGGCGGGCGGGGCTTGTTCGCGCGGGGCAGGTGGGGTGGCCGGGCGTGTCCGGGGTACCTGCGGGGCCGTTGAACGGGATGTCAGGTCCGCCGCGCCCCGACCCGGGTGCGCGCGCCCCCACCCGAAGAGGTCCGCCGATGCCCGCTCCGCTCGCCGCCGCCCTGCTCCCGCTCGCCCTGCTGGCGCCCGCCGCCTCACCGGTCTCGGTCACCGAGGCCGACTTCGACCCGGCCACCGCCTTCCTCCCGCCGACCGCGATCAGCCACGCGCCGGACCTGGTGCCGTTCGGCTCGCACGTCCGGGTGATCGTCGACCGCTCGGTGCCCGGCCGCACGATCCTCACCATGAGCGTGTCCGGGGTCGCCGCCGACCACGAGTTCCCGGTGCACCTGCACACCGGTTTTTGCGGAGCCGACCCGGCCGCGTCCGGCCCGCACTACCAGGACGCGGTGGACCCGGTCAGCCCGTCCACCGACCCCGCCTACGCCAACGACCGCAACGAACTGCGGCTCGCCCTGCACACCGACGAGCGGGGCGACAGCACCGCCGCCACCTCGGTGGCCTGGCGGCCCCGGCCGGGCGAGGCCCACTCCCTGGTGCTGCACGCGGGCACCCCCACCGGCGCGCACGCCGCCGCCGAGCGGGCCGCCTGCGTCAACCTGGCGGACCTGGACGGCGAGGCGCTGTAGCCGGGGCACTCGCCCCGGGGGCACCGGTCGCGCCGGCCTCCGGGGCACGCCTTCGGCCGTCCGGGGGCGGGTCAGCTGCCGAGGGTCGCGACGAGGACGGCCTTGATGGTGTGCAGCCGGTTCTCGGCCTGGTCGAAGACCACGGAGTGCGCCGACTCGAACAGCTCGTCGGTGCACTCCAGCTCGCCCATACCGGTCTCCTCGAACAGCTGCCGGCCGAGCACCGTGCCGAGGTCGTGGAAGGCCGGCAGGCAGTGCAGGAACTTCACCTGCGGATTGCCGGTCGCCCGCACCGTCTCCATCGACACCTGGTACGGCCTGAGCAGCGCGATCCGCTCGGCCCAGACCTCCTTGGGCTCACCCATCGAGACCCACACGTCGGTGTAGAGGAAGTCGGCGCCCGCGACACCCTCCGCGACGTCCTCGGTGAGGGTGATCCGGGCCCCGGTGTCCCCGGCCAGCGACTCCGCGGCCTTGCGCACCTCCTCGTCCGGCCACAGCGCGCGCGGCGCGACGATCCGGATGTCCATGCCGAGCAGCGCGCCGGTCACCAGCAGCGAGTTGCCCATGTTGGAACGGGCGTCGCCGAGGTAGGCGAGCGTCACCTCGGTGAGCGGCTTGGCGGTGTGCTCGGTGACCGTGAGCACGTCGGCCAGCATCTGGGTGGGGTGCCACTCGTCGGTGAGGCCGTTCCACACCGGCACCCCCGCGTACGCGGCCAGCTCCTCGACCACCGCCTGCCCGTGCCCCCGGTACTCGATGCCGTCGAACATCCGGCCGAGCACCCGGGCGGTGTCCTTGATCGACTCCTTGTGCCCGATCTGCGAACCGGCCGGGTCCAGGTAGGTGGTGGTGGCGCCCTGGTCGTGCGCGGCCACCTCGAAGGCGCAGCGGGTCCGGGTGGAGGTCTTCTCGAAGATCAGCGCGATGTTCTTGCCGCGCAGCCGGGGCTGCTCGGTTCCCGCGTACTTCGCCGCCTTGAGGGTGGCGGCGAGGTCCACCAGGAAGCGGAACTCCTGGGGGGTGAAGTCGAGCTCCTTGAGGAAGTGTCTGTTCCGGAGGTTGTACGCCATGCCGGGCTCCTGTGCTGACGGTAACGGTGACGGGCGGGCGAGTGGAAAGCGGCAAGTCTATACGATGCTCAGAATTTGTATGCACTGATACCCCTGCCGTCTGTCCACCCGACGCCCGCTCACGGTCGCGGGTCCACCGGCTCGGACTCAAGGGCGAGGACCGCGAACACCGCCTGGTGCACCCGCCACAGCGGCTCCCCGGCAGCCAGCCGGTCCAGCGCCTCCAGGCCCAGGGCGTACTCGCGCAGCGCCAGCGAGCGCCGCAGGCCGAGCGCGCCGCCGGACGGCCGGGCCGGGTGGTTCGGGTGGCCGGGGTGGTTCGGCTGGCCCGGGTGGTCCGGGTGGTCCGGGCCGTGGAGCAGCCTCAGCCACTCGCGGCCCCTGACCTGCACGGCCGGCTGCACCAGCCCGCCCGGCCGGCCCTCCCCCGGCGCCGTCCGCGTCGGCGACACCGGCGGACGGACCACGATGCCCGCGCCGCCCGCCGCCGTCAGCTCCTCCCACCAGGCGACGGCGGCGGCCGTGGACGCCTCGTCCGCGGTGTCCACCCAGCGGCGGGCCGTCCGGTGGAGGGCGGGAGCCGGGGTGGTGCCGTCGGCGGGGGCCGGCCGGCCGGCGGGGGTCGTCCGGCCGGCGGGGGTCGTCCGGTCGGCGTCGACCAGGCGGTCGATCCGGGCCAGGTGCTCGTGCTCGGGACCGGTCGCGAGATTCGCCCCCTCGGCGGCCAGCAGCCGGAACGGAGCGAGCAACGGACGCCCCGGCGCCGCGGCCCGCCGGTGCACCGCGGCGAAGTCCCGCAGGTCCGCCGCCCGGCCGCGCTGCCGGTCCAGAAGGCCGGCGACGTCCAGCCCCCGAGCCTCGGCCTGTTCCAGCGCGGCCAGCACCGGCGGCAGCAGCGCCCCCGCCGACGCCACGACCGCCGCGTTCCGGGCCTGCCAGGACGCCGACGGGGACGCCGCAAGGCCCGCGCCGATGTCGGCGGCAGGTGCCGGCAGCCCCGTCAGGGCGGCGTCCAGCAGCAGCCAGCCGCTCCCCAGCTCGTCGAAGAGCCCCGACCGGTCCGCCGCCGCCCGCAGCCGGGCCAGCAGCTCCGCCTCCTCCACCGGGCCGAACAGCGCCCGCCCGCTCCGCGACCAGACCGCCCCCGGACCCGCCGGACCGAACCGCCGCGCCAACGCCGCGTCGTCCCGGGCCACCAGCACCACCGCGCGCGGCCCCGGCAGCAGCTCCGCGCACAGCACCCGCCCGACCCCGTCCGCCCGGTACCCGGCGAACGCCTCGTCCGGATGCTCCGCGAAACCCGGCCGGCGCCCGGCCGCCACCGGCGGCACCGACGGCGGCAGGTACACCAGCAGCCGGGGATCGACCGCGGACCGCCCCACCGTCTCCAGCGCCGCGGCGGCGTTCTCCGGCCGCACCGCCACCGTCCCGTGCACCGCCGTCTCCACCGTGTGCGGCCCCGCCACGTCCGCCACGTCCAGCGGACGCCCCTCCCGCCCGCCCGGCGCACCGCTCAGCAGCGGCCGGACCGGCTCGTACCACCGGCGCTCCGCCTCCACCCGCACCAGCTCGCGCTCCGGGTACCGCAAGGCCGTCAGCGCACCGCCGAAGACACAACCGGTGTCCAGGCACACCGTGTTGTGCAGGAAACTCGCCACCGGCAGCGGCGTGTGCCCGTACACCACCAGCGGCCGCCCCCGGTACTCCTCGGCCCAGGCCTGACGCACCGGCAGACCGTAGTCGTCGGTCTCCCCCGTCGTGCCGCCGTACAGCGCGTGCGCCCGCACCCGGCCCGAGGAACGGCCGTGGTACCGCTCCGGCAACCCCGCGTGGCACACCACCAGGGCGCCGCCGTCCAGCAGGTAGTGGTCGGCCAGGCCCCGCACGAACTCCCGCACCTCGGCCCGGAACTCCGCCGGCTCCGCCCCCAGCTGCTCCATCGACTCCCGCAGCCCGTAGGAGAGGGTCACCCGGTCGCCGTCCAGGGCGCGGGCCACCTTCAACTCGTGGTTGCCCGACACGCAGAGCGCGTGACCCGCCGCCACCATGCCCATCACCAGGCGCAGCACGCCCGGGGTGTCCGGGCCCCGGTCGACCAGGTCGCCGACGAACACCGCCGTCCGGCCGGCCGGCGGCACCGCGTCCACCGGGCGGCCCGCCGCGTCCCGCACCAGCCGGTAGCCGAGCCGGCCCAGCAGCGTCTCCAGTTCGGACCGGCACCCGTGCACATCGCCGACCAGGTCGAACGGGCCGCTCAGATGGCGCAGATCGGCGCGCCGACGCTCCAGCACCACCTCGGCGGCCGCCACCTCGGCCGCCCCGCGCAGCACATGCACCCGGCGGAAGCCCTCCTTGGCCAGGCCGGGGAGGGAGGCGCGCAGCTCCCGGTGCTGGCGCGGGATGACGAACGCCGGCAGCTCGCGGTCCGGACGGGTGCGGTTGCGCTCGGCGCACACGCCCGGCGGGACGTCGAGCACGATCGCCTCCGCCCGCGCGTCGTGCTCCCGGGCGACGGCGAGCAGCTGCTTGCGGGCGCCCGCCTGCACATTGGTGGCGTCCACGACGGTCAGCCGGCCGGCCGCCAGGCGCTTGCCGACCAGGAAGTGCAACAGCTCGAAGGCGTCCGCGGTGACGGACTGGTCGTTCTCGTCGTCACCCACCAGGGCGCGGCAGGTGTCGGAGGAGACCACCTCGGTGGGACGGAAGTGGCGGCGGGCGAAGGTCGACTTGCCCGCGGCGCTGGTGCCGACCAGGAGGACGAGGGAGCCCTCGGTCAGGGGGAGGACGGGGTGGGGGGCGGGTTCTGCGGCGGGTGCGGGCGTGGGCTTAGGTGCGGGCTCGGGCGTGGGGGTGCTGGGTGCGTCGTCGGGCCGGGTCATCGGGGCCCACCTCCTCCGGGGGCCGGGGTACCGCGTTCGAACAGGGCGAGCAGGGGCGGTCCGGGGGGCGGCGGGAGGGCGACGGCGTAGCCGTACCCGGTGGCCGTCCGGCGCGCCCAGGCGGCGAAGGCCGCCCCGTCGGCGCCTGGCGGCACGGTCGCCACCACCGCCGGCGGGCGGGCGGCACCGAACACCGCGTGCTCCAGGTACGCCGGGTGCGCGGCGGGCATCACCCGGTCCGTCGTCCTGGTCTCGGACTCGGACTCGGACTCGGATGCGGACTCGGATTCGGAATCGGATGCGGTCAGGGCTTCGGCCGGGACTTCGAACACCATCGCGTCGAACCCCGTCCGACGGGCGTCCGCGTAGACCGGTGCGCCCTGCACCAGACGGACCCGGGGGCGGCCCGCTCCGCTGCGCAGCTCCCACTCCGGCGACGGGTCCGCCGTACGCTCCAGCCCCAGCCGGCGGGCGGCCACGGCCAGGGCCGCCGGCGAGACGTCCACGCCCAGCAGTTCGGTGAAACCGCCGTCCGCGAGCAACCCCGCGAGCAGCTCGCCGTGCCCGCACCCGAGGTGCACCACCCGGCTCGCCCCGACCGCGTCCAGCGCGGCCAGGACCGCCGCCCCGTCGTCCCGGTCGTCCTGGTTGTCCCCGCCCCAGGCCACGGTGTGGCTGTGCCGGGCCAGGCGACGGGCGATCACGGCCCGCTCGGGGTGGACGGCGAGCAGGCCGTCGACCTCCGCCCGCTCCGGCGGCACCCAGTGGTGCGCGGCGCCGTCCAGCACCGGCAGCAGCGCCGCCAGTTGCCGCAGCGCCTCGGCCGGCCGGACCGCCGCCTCGACCCGCCAGCCCAGCGGCTCGAACAGCCGCCGCGCCAGCGCGGCACCGTCGCCACCGCCCGGGGCGGGCCCCGGCTCGCGGTCCGCGCGGACGACCGGCAGCTCGATCTCCAGCGGCAGCGCCTCGTCCCACCCCGGCTCGTCCCACCCCGGCTCGTCCCCCGCCGACTCGGGCGACTGCCCGAGCGGCTGCCGGAACACCGCCCGCAGCACCGCCGCGAACACCGAGGAGGCCGCGTAGGGGCGGTCGCCGACGTGAGCGTCGGGCACGGCGGGCGGCCGACCCTTGCCCCGGCGGCCGCCGACCAGTGCCTCCGGGTCGGGTTCCGCCAGCAGGACGGCGGTGCAGCGCTCCGCGTCGGCCTCGGGGAAGAAGACGTGCGCCTCACCGAACGCGGTCGCGATCCGGTGCACCGCGTCCGGCCGCCGGTGCAGCAGGCGCGCCAGCTCGGTGGCCGGGCGTCCGGCAGGACCGGTGGGGCCGGTTGCCCCGGCGGGACCGGCGGAACCGTTGGCTCCGGTGGTGGAGATCGACATGAACACCCGTCCGAGTATCGCCCAGCCGCGCCCGCCCGACCGCCGGATTTTCCCCGGTGCGTCGCGTCCCGCCGATCTGTCCGGACGGTGAGCGCGTTCGGCAACGGCCGCCCTGATTCGTTAACGTGCACGATGTGACTGCTGAATCCACCTCCCCCGTGAGCGGCGCCGTTGCCGCAGGTCTGGCCACCATCGCCGCGGACGGCACCGTCCTCGACACCTGGTACCCGGCCCCCGCGCTGACCGCCGCGCCCGGCCCGGCCGGGACCGTCCTCCTGACCGCCGAGCAGGCCGAGGCCGAGCTGGGCGCGGGTGCCGCCGAGGCACTGCGCGCCGATGCCCGCCGCGGTGTCGAGGTGGTCGCCGTGCGCACCGCCATCGCCTCGCTGGACGAGAAGCCGCTCGACGCCCACGACGCCTACCTGCGTCTGCACCTGCTCAGCCACCGCCTGGTCCAGCCGCACGGTCTGAGCCTGGACGGTGTCTTCGGGCTGCTCGCCAACGTGGCGTGGACCAGCATCGGCCCCGTCCCGGTGGACAAGGTCGAGCAGGCCCGGCTGGCCGTGCGCGCCCAGGGCGGGCAGCTCGCCGTCTACGGGATCGACAAGTTCCCGCGGATGACCGACTACGTCGCCCCCTCCGGTGTGCGCATCGCCCACGCGGACCGCGTCCGCCTCGGCGCGCACCTGGCCGTCGGCACCACCGTGATGCACGAAGGCTTCGTCAACTTCAACGCGGGCACGTTGGGCACCTCGATGGTCGAGGGCCGGATCAGTGCCGGCGTCGTGGTCGGCGACCACAGCGACATCGGTGGCGGCGCCTCGATCATGGGCACGCTGTCCGGTGGCGGCAAGCAGGTCGTCTCCGTCGGCGAGCGCTGCCTGCTCGGCGCCAACGCGGGCATCGGCATCTCGCTCGGCAACGACTGCGTCGTCGAGGCCGGCCTCTACGTCACCGCCGGCACCCGGGTGACCACCCCGGACGGCACCGTGGCCAAGGCCGTCGAACTGTCCGGCCAGGACAACCTCCTGTTCCGCCGCAACTCCCAGACCGGCGCCGTCGAGGTCATCGCCCGCTCCGGCTCCTGGGGCGGCCTCAATGCCGACCTCCACGCCCACAACTGACCCCACCCGCCCCTGAGGGTCCCGCTCCCGATGCCGGGGCTCCGAGCCAGTCGCTCGGAGCCCCGGCATCGGCTGTTCCGGCGGGCGCCGCTCCCACCGGCCCCGGAG
>NZ_JZWY01000486.1:0-19619 GCF_000966955.1 Streptomyces sp. NRRL S-495 | reverse complement strand
CGCCCCAGATGGCGCCCGCCGCGCCGGCTCCCGCGGTCGCGCCCGCTCCGGCGCCCCGCCCGGCCGCCGCGCCGAACCCGGCGCCGGCCGCGCCGGTGCCGCCGCCCGTCCAGGCATCGCCGCCGCCGTCCCAGGCGTACCCGGCGCAGGGGGTGGCCCCGGAGGACGACGTGCCGGAGGAGGACGACCCCGATCTGAACGAGGACGTGTTCTCCGGCCAGGAGCTGATCATCCGCGAGCTGGGTGCCACGGTGCTGGAGGAGATCCGGCACGGTGGCAACTGAGCAGCACGTAGGCTCGTCGAGGACGTAGTAGGAGCGGACCGAACGCAAGGAGTGAGCCGTGTTTCCCGGTGGTGGCCAGCCCAACATGCAGGCGCTGCTCAAGCAGGCGCAGAAGATGCAGCAGGACCTCGCCCAGGCGCAGCAGGAGCTGGCCGAGGCCAAGGTGAGCGGTTCGGCGGGCGGCGGCCTGGTCGAGGCGACGGTGACCGGTTCCGGTGAGCTGGTGGCGCTGACCATCGCCCCGGCCGCCGTCGACCCGGAGGACACCGAGACGCTGGCCGACCTGGTCCTGGCGGCCGTGCGGGACGCCAACCAGGCCGCGCAGAAGATGCAGGCCGAGCGGATGGGCCCGCTGACCCAGGGCCTCGGCGGCGGGATCCCGGGCCTGCCGTTCTGACGGTGACGTTCCGACGGTGACGGTCCGAGCCGCCGGTGACGTTCCGACGGTGACCGCCCGACGGTGACGGCCCGGCCGTGACAGGGGGTACGGGCCGGGCCACCGGAGCGTACGGGTCGGACGCTCGGGTCCGGAGTTCGGACAACGGACCTGTGTGATTAATGCGGGAGTCGGGCGTCGGGCGATGCGCCCGGCGTCCGATTCGTTGGATGATGGCACCGGAGCACCCCGCGCGGGTGCCACCGGTCCAACCCGAGGGAAGGCGCGACGTTGTACGAGGGCGTGGTTCAGGACCTGATCGACGAACTGGGCAGGCTGCCCGGCGTCGGGCCCAAGAGCGCGCAGCGGATCGCCTTCCACGTCCTGCAGGCCGACCCGGTCGATGTCCGCCGGCTGGCGCACGCGCTGCTGGAGGTCAAGGACAAGGTCCGGTTCTGCGCCGTCTGCGGCAATGTCGCGGAGGCCGAGCAGTGCCGGGTCTGCCTGGACCCGCGCCGCGACCTCGCGGTCATCTGCGTGGTCGAGGAGCCCAAGGACGTCGTCGCCATCGAGCGCACCCGGGAGTTCCGCGGCCGCTACCACGTGCTGGGCGGCGCGATCAGCCCGATCGAGGGCGTCGGCCCGGACGATCTGCGGATCCGCGAGCTGCTGGCACGCCTCGCGGACGGCACCGTCACCGAGCTGATCCTGGCCACCGACCCCAATCTGGAGGGGGAGGCGACCGCCACCTACCTGGCCCGGCTCTGCAAGCCGATGGGCCTGAAGGTGACCCGCCTGGCGAGCGGCCTGCCCGTCGGCGGGGATCTGGAGTACGCGGACGAGGTCACACTCGGTCGCGCCTTCGAAGGGAGACGACTGCTCGATGTCTGACCGGACGATCAACCAGCAGCCCCACGCGCCCCATCAGGCCGGGCCGGAGGAGGAGCGGGACACCGCGCAGGTGCCGCGCCCTCCGCACACGCACGCCCACGGCTCGGAGCCGGACGACTTCGCGGTGCAGATCGCGGACTCGGTGGAGAGCTTCGTGCTCTCGGTGACCGAGGTCGCCAAGGGTGACGAGCCCGGCAGCGCCGTCTCCCTCCTCCTGCTGGAGGTCTCGCAGCTGCTGCTGGCCGGCGGCCGGCTGGGCGCCATCGAGGACGTCGTCCCCGAGGACCGGTTCGAGCCCGACGCCGGTCCGGAGCCGGACGGCGAGCAGCTGCGGGAGCGGCTGGCCGTGCTGCTCGCGCCGATCGACGTCTACCACGAGGTCTTCGACCCGTACGGGCCGCCGGAGAAGCCGAGCGCGTTCCGGATCTCGGACGACCTGGCCGGGGTGGTGAGCGAGCTGCAGCACGGGCTCACCCACTACCGCGAGGGCCGGGTCAGCGAGGCGCTCTGGTGGTGGCAGTTCTCGTACCTGTCCAACTGGGGCACCACCTGCACGGCCGTCCTGCGGGCGCTGCAGTCGCTGATCGCGCACGTCCGGCTGGACAGCCCGATCGGGGCGGCGCCGGACGGGGCGGACACCGACAACGACGGGCTCACCGACGAGCAGCTGGAGCAGCAGGCCGGTGACCTGATGGCGGCCGAGCTCGGCCTGGGTCACTAGGGCCCCCACCAGGACCACCAGGACCACCAGGACTACCAGGACCACCAGGGTCACCGGAGGCGGGCAAGGGCGCAGGAGCACAGGGACGCAGGCCGCCCGGGGCCCCGGCGGCGGGAGTGTGACGGAAACCTCACCCCCGGCCACCGGACGGAAAACCCCGGGGCGGCCGTCCCTTCGTCCGCCGATTCTTCGGAACGGCGGACGCCCGCCCGCAGACCTGCCGGTGGCGGCATCCGCACCCCCGCTCACCTGCCGAAACGTGTGTCTCATCATATGGAAAGCGGAGGTCGGGACACCCCCGCTCGGTAGACTGGCGCCGACCGCACAGCCCCCGCCACCCGGGGGTGCGGGGGCCGAGCGCCCCCGGAAACGACACAAGTCGAGGAGCGCACGTGGGCCTTGTCGTGCAGAAGTACGGCGGCTCATCCGTTGCGGATGCCGAGGGCATCAAGCGCGTGGCCCGTCGAATCGTTGACGCCAAGAAGGCCGGCCATGAGGTCGTCGTCGTGGTGTCCGCGATGGGCGACACGACGGACGAGCTCATCGAACTCGCGGAGCAGGTGTCACCTCTCCCCGCCGGCCGCGAGTTCGACATGCTGCTGACCGCTGGAGAGCGCATCTCCATGGCGTTGCTGGCCATGGCGATCAAATCCCTGGGCCACGAGGCGCAGTCGTTCACAGGAAGCCAGGCCGGCGTCATCACCGACTCCGTCCACAACAAGGCGCGCATCATCGATGTGACGCCGGGCCGCATCCGCACCGCCCTGGACGAGGGCAACATCGCGATCGTGGCCGGCTTCCAGGGCGTCTCGCAGTCGAGCAAGGACATCACCACGCTCGGCCGGGGCGGCTCGGACACCACCGCCGTCGCCCTCGCCGCCGCCCTCAAGGCCGAGGTCTGCGAGATCTACACCGACGTGGACGGCGTGTTCACCGCCGACCCGCGCGTGGTGAAGAAGGCCCGCAAGATCGACTGGATCGCCTACGAGGACATGCTGGAGCTGGCCTCGTCCGGTTCCAAGGTGCTGCTCGACCGCTGTGTGGAGTACGCGCGCCGCTACAACATCCCGATTCACGTACGCTCGTCGTTCTCGGGTCTTCCCGGGACGATCGTCAGCAACGACAACCCGCACCAGCCCGAAGGGGGCGAGATGGAGCAGGCCATCATCTCCGGAGTCGCCCATGACACGTCCGAGGCCAAGGTCACGGTCGTCGGCGTCCCCGACAAGCCGGGCGAGGCGGCGCGCATCTTCCGCGCCATCGCCGACGCCGAGGTCAACATCGACATGGTCGTGCAGAACGTCTCGGCGGCGTCGACCGGTCTGACCGACATCTCCTTCACCCTGCCGAAGTCCGAGGGCCAGAAGGCCATCGACGCGCTCGACCGGGTCCGGGAGGGCATCGGCTACGAGTCGCTCCGCTACGACGACGCGATCGGCAAGATCTCGCTGGTCGGCGCGGGCATGCGGTCCAACCCGGGCGTCACGGCGACCTTCTTCGAGGCGCTCTCCGCGGCCGGGGTCAACATCGAGCTGATCTCCACCTCGGAGATCCGGATCTCGGTGGTCACCCGCGCCGACGACGTCAACGCGGCCGTGCAGGCCGTCCACTCCGCCTTCGGGCTGGACAGTGAGACGGACGAGGCCGTGGTCTACGGGGGCACCGGGCGATGACCCGGCGGCCGAACCTCGCCGTCGTCGGCGCCACCGGCGCGGTCGGCGAGGTGCTCCTCGGCCTGCTCTCCCTCCGCCAGGACATCTGGGGCGAGATCCGTCTCGCCGCCTCCCCGCGCTCGGTCGGCCGCAAGGCGGTCGTGCGCGGGGAGTCCGTCGAGGTCCTCCCGCTCTCCGAGGAGCTCTTCGACGGGGTGGACGTCGCGCTGTTCGACGTCCCCGAGGAGATCGCCGCCCGCTGGGCGCCGATCGCGGCCGCCAAGGGCGTCGTGGTGGTCGACAACTCCGGCGCATTCCGGCTGGACGACGCCGTTCCGCTGGTGGTGCCCGAGGTCAACGCGGCCGCCGTCCGGATGCGCTCGCGCGGGATCGTGGCGAGCCCGGACTCCACCACGCTGACCATGATCGCGGTGATCGGTGCCCTGCACGCCGAGTACGCCCTGGAGTCGCTGGTGGTCGCCTCCTACCAGGCCGCCTCCGGGCTCGGCCGGGACGGTACGGACACCCTGCGCGCCCAGCTCGCCCAGGTGGCCGGCACCGAGGTCGGCGAACAGACCGGCGACCTGCGGGCGGTGATCGCCGACCACGGACCGTTCGCCGCCCCGCTCGCGCTCAACGCGGTGCCCTGGGCCGGTGTGCTGACCGACGGCGGCTGGTCGTCGGAGGAGCGCACGGTGCGCGACGAGTCCCGCAAGATCCTCGGCCTGCCCGGGCTCAAGGTCTCGGCGACCTGTGTGCGGATCCCGGTGGTGCGCACCCACGCGCTCGCCGTGCACGCGGTGTTCGAGCGCGAGGTCACCCAGGAGCACGCCCACGAGATCCTCCGCGACGCCCCCGGGGTGCTGCTGTACGACGACCCGGCGGCGGGCGAGTTCCCGACGCCGAACGACGCGGTGGGGACGGACCCGGTCTGGGTCGGCCGGCTGCGGCGCGCCCTGGACGACCCGAACGCGCTCGACCTCTTCCTCTGCGGCGACAACCTGCGCCGGGGTGCGGCACTGAACGCCCTTCAGATCGCCGAACTGGTGGCGGGCGAGATCGCCGACCGGGCCTCGGCGGCCGAAGCCGAGGGTGCCGGGACGGGCGCGGACGGTGTCGGAACGGGCTGAGTCCGCCCGTCCGCCCGGAGTCTGCGCGGTTTGTTCGCGGACTGCTTGACGAATCCTCGCCGAATTCCCTGGAGGGGCGTTCGGCCCATGCGCGAGAATATGCGCCGGGCCGGGCAACCATGACAGGGGATCGAGTGTCAAACGGGCGTGGCGAACGTGATGGTGGGGGCAGGAGCGGGCATCTCGGCGGCAGCCGCGGTGACGTTCCCGTCGCGTGTCCAGTGGCCTGCGGATAGGCCGGAAGAAAGCCAGATGACGGCAGTTGCACCCGGTGCCGCGGGTCCTGGCGCCGGTACCGCTGCCGGTACCAGCGAGGACCTGCTCACCGAGACCTATCAGGCGCACTACCGCTCCTTGCTGCGGCTGGCCGCGCTGCTCCTCGACGATCTGTCGAGCTGTGAGGACGTGGTCCAGGAGGCCTTCATCCGGGTGCACGCGGCCAGGCGGCGGGTGCGGGAACCGGAGAAGACCCTCGCCTATCTGAGGCAGACCGTGGTCAACCTGTCCCGGTCGACGCTGCGGCGCAGGATCCTCGGGCTGCGGCTGCTGCCGAAGCCGATGCCTGACATGGCCAGTGCAGAAGAAGGCGCCTACGATGCGCTGGAGCGGGACCAGTTGAAGGTCGCGCTACGGGGTCTGCAACGCCGTCAGCGGGAGGTGCTGGTGCTGCGCTACTTCGTGGACATGACGGAGGCGCAGGTCGCCGAGACCCTCGGCATCTCGCTCGGTTCGGTGAAGGCGTACGGCTCACGGGGGCTCGCCGCGCTGAGGGTCCAGATGGAGGCCGGGCATGGCTGAGGACGGTCGGATGGGTGACGGCGGTCGGACGGGTGACGGTGGCCCGAAGGAGGACGGCGGCCCGATGGACGACGGCGGCCGGGCGGGTGACGGCGGTCGGACAGGTGACGGCGGTCGGACGGGTGACGGCAACAGAGCCGGTCACGAGGAGCGGCTGGTCCGGGAGTTGATGCTGCGGGCGGTCGCCGAGGTCCAGCCCGATCCCGGTGGACTCCAGCGCATCCGCCGGGCGGTGCCCCGGCGGAGGGCCGCCCGGCGCGGGGCCTGGACCGGCGCCGCCGCCGTGGCCGTGGTCGCCTCCTTCCTCCTGCCGGCCCTGCACACCACGGACCACCTCGGCCTGTCCGGCGGCCCCGGATCGTCCGGCGTGGGGAGCGGCAGTGTCTCCCCGAGCGTCGCCGGCACCCTCCCCGGCGGAGGCACCGGCACCGCCCACCGGCCGCCGGTCTCCGACAGCGGGACCTCGACCGCTCCCGGCAGCCCGTCCGGCAGCGTCGGCAGCGAGCCGAGTGCCGGGGAGAGCAGCACCGGGCAGCTGCCCGGCACCTTCGGCCCGAGCCCCGCCACCACCGGCGGCGGGGCCGACACCCAGGTCCTGGCCCTGTGTACCCGGGCCGACCTCGGGCAGGGCACCGCGCAGCTCGGTGCCCCGGACGCGGACGGTCGGGTCTACGGCTCCTTCACGATGACCAATGTCTCCGGACGCAGCTGCCGGCTCGGCGGGCCCGGATCGGTCACGGTCACGGGCAGGACGGGAGCCACCGGCACCACCGGCACCACGGGCGCGGACGCCGGGAGGATCCGGATCGCCTTCCACACCGCCGGCGACCCGGCCACCGGTCTGCCCGCGCCCGGGCCCTCGGCCGGCCCCGCGACGGGGACCGACGCCGGGAGCAACGGCCTCGTCCTCGCACCGCGCGCCGTCTACCGGGTCGACATCGCGTGGATCCCGGATCCGGCGGGCTGTCCCGTCCCCGGTGGCACGACCTCACCGAGCGCCTCCGCCGGTTCCGGGGGAGCGAGTGCGACCGGCGGCGGTACGGCGGGCGGGGCGACCGGCGGTGGCGGGGCCACCAGCAGCGGCGCCACCGGGTCCGCGGCGGGTGACGGCGGCGTGACCGGCGGCCCGGGGACGGGCGGGGGCGGTGCGCTGCCGGGGGCCGGCGGTCCCGGCGGGGCGGGCGGCCCGAGCACCACGGGCTCGGGCCCCGGTTCCGGTGCTGGTACGAGTTCGGACGGTGGCACCGGCGCGGGTCCCGCCGGCATCGCGGCGACCGGCGCCCGGCCGGGCGGGCCGGGGACGTCGACAGGTGCTCCCGCCGGGGCGAGCGAGGTGAGCGGGGCGACCGGTGCGGCTCCGGCGGTCGGTCCCACCGGGTCGCCGAGCACAGCCCCGCAGCCGAGCGGCTCGACGACCAAGGGGAGCACCGGGACCCCGAGCCCGTCCGCGACCCCGGCGCCCGGGCCGAGCAGGGCCTCGTCGAGCGTCACCCTGGCGTACACGCCGGCCCCGGGTAATCCGGCCGCCGCCCGGGTCGTCCTGACCGATGCCTGCGCGGGCACGGTCTACCGCACCTCGCCGCGGGTCGTCGGGCCGGACGCCCAGGCCCCGACACCCGGCGCCTCGCCCTCGGTCGGGTGACGTCGGCGGGGGTGACGTCCGTCGGGTGCCGTCGGGTCGGATGACGTCCGTCGGGTGCCGTCTGGCGGGGTGACCGGCGCGAGCGCCCGGCCGGGCGGACCCCCGGCCGGAGCCGCGCGCGAGAAGTCGGCGGGGCCGACTTTCAGGTCCGAGGTGGGGCCTGGGGGCGGGCGGAGTGTGAGGAGTGGTTACCGTGGGGGTGTGTACCGGTTTCTCCTCACCCCGCGCTGGCTGAGCGGCACCGCGCTGGCCGTGGCGGCCGTGGCGGTGTGCGTCTGGCTCGGCTCCTGGCAGCTCGGCCGGTTCGAGGACCGCGTCTCCTCGCACCAGGAGATCAGCCGGGCCGTGAACGACGCCGGCGCGCCCCGGCCGCTCGGCGAACTGCTCGCCGCCGACCGGCCGCAGGTCACCACCGACACCGTCGGCCGTGCCGTGACGGTCACCGGCACCTTCGACCCGGAGCACCAGCTGCTGGTCCCCAACCGGGTGCTGGACGGCCGGCAGGGCTACTACGTCCTCACCCCGCTGCGCACCGCCGACGGCCGGACGGTCGCGGTCGTCCGCGGCTGGGCACCAGGGACACCGCCGGCCGGGGCGTCCGCGCCCGGGACTCCGGTGGACGCACCCACCGGCGAGGTGACCCTCGGCGGCCGGCTCCAGGCCGGCGAGACCAGCGGCAGCAGCGGCGCCGTGGCCGGCGGCCTCCCGGCGGGGCAGCTCGGCACCATCAACCGTGCCGCCCTCCTCAACAAGCTCGCCCTCGACGGCTGGTACGACGGCTGGGTGTCCGCCGACGTCGCGCCGGACGGGCTCACCCCGGTGCCGACCGTCCAGCCGCAGGGCGGTGACGGCCTCTCCCTGCGGGCGTTCCAGAACCTCGGCTACACGCTGGAGTGGTTCGTCTTCGGCGGTTTCGTGGTGTTCATGTGGTTCCGGCTGCTGCGCCGCGAGGCGGAGGCCGAGCAGGACCGGGCCCTCGGGCTGGACCCGGTCCTGGACTGACCGGTCGGCGGCGTCCCCGGTGCCGGGGACGCCGCCGTCGCGTCAGCGGGTCGGCTTCACCGGCGGCACGGCCGGCTTCGCCGGAACGGCCGGGGCCGCCGACTTGGACGGCAGTACCGGCGAGGCGGTCGGCGACGGCGAGGCGGTCGGCGGCGGATTGTCGCACCGGCGGCCGTTGTTGTTGCCGCTGCCGTTGGAGTCGTCGTCCGAGTCGTACCGGTCGGTGTGGTGACGCGTCGTGCGGCCGCTCTTCGAGCTCTTGGAGCTCTTCGACCCCTTCGAGCCCGACTTGGCGAGCAGCACCACACCGCCCTCCTCCCCGCCCCCGGCCACCGCCGTGCGGAAGGCGGCCTTCACCACCGTCGAGGTGGCCGTCGGCGGAGCGCCGGCGGACGGCGGGGACGACGAGGGCGAGGAGGACGGCGCGGCGGAGGACGGCGAGACGGACGGCGGACAGGCCGCGCTCCCGCCGCCGTCACCGTCGTCCTGCCCCGAGCAGCCGGTGAGCACCAGTGCCCCGGCCACCCCCGCCCCCAGGATCGTCAGCAGGCGTCTCACCCGTGTCCCCCGTTCGCTACTTCTCGGTGTCCGCCCGATTCTCGCCGACCGGCAGGCCGCCGAGGTGCCGGCGGACGAAGTCGATCTCCAACCGCAACTGCTTGATCCGCTCGTCCACGACCAGCGAGCCGTGCCCGGCGTCGTACCGGTACACCTCGTGCGGCTTGCCGAGCCGCTCCAGCCCCTCGACGTAGTTGTCGATCTGCTTGATCGGGCAGCGCGGGTCGTTGACCCCGGCGCTGATGTAGACCGGCACCGCGACCCGGTCGATGTACGTCAGCGGGGAGGAGGCGGTCCAGCGCTCGGGCACCTCCTCGGGCGTGCCGCCGAAGAGCGTGCGGTCGATCGCCTTCAGCGCCTCCATCTCGTCGTCGTACGCGGTCAGGTAGTCCGCGACGGGAACGGCGGCGACGCCGAGGCTCCACAGCTCGGGCTGCACGCCGAGCCCGAGCAGCGTGAGGTAGCCGCCCCAGGAGCCGCCGGCCAGCACCAGCCGGTCCGGGTCGGCCAGCCCGCTCTCCACCGCCCAGCCGCGCACGGCCGCGATGTCCTCCAGCTCGATCAGGCCGACCCGCTCGCGCAGCGCGTCCGTCCAGGCCTGGCCGTAGCCGGTCGAGCCGCGGTAGTTGACCCGGACCACCGCGAAGCCGTGGTCCAGCCAGGCGGCCGGCCCGGCGGCGAAGGAGTCGCTGTCGTGGTGGGTCGGGCCGCCGTGGATCTCGAACACGGTCGGGAACGGGCCCTCGCCCGCCCCGGCCGGCCGCTGGACCAGCGCGTGCACCCGGCCGCCCGGCCCGTCCACCCAGACGTCCTCGACCGGCACCGAGCCGGGCGGGACGGCACCGGGCGCGCGCAGCACGACCGTGCCGGCGGTGGAGCGGACGGCGGACGGGTCGGCGGCGGAGGACCAGAGGAACTCCACCGTGCCGTCGGGGCGGGGGGTGGCGCCGCCGACCGTGCCGCGCGGGGTGTCCAGCCGGGTGAGCACGCCGTCGTCCAGGGAGTAGGAGAACAGCTCGCTGCGCGCCTCGTACTCGTGCTCGATCAGCAGCGAGCGGGCGCCGGGGCGCCACTGGGCGGAGAGGTCGCCGGGGAGTTCGCGGCCCTGCTCGTCGCGGAGCGCCAGGGCGGTCTCCTTGCCGGTCGCGACGTCCCAGATCATCGGCTCCCAGCGACCGGTGCGCTGATGGGCGACCAGCAGCCGGGTGTCGCCGTCGACGGGCGCGAAGCCCAGGCAGGCGACCCCGCGCGGGTGCTCCTGGCCGGTGACCTCGTCCAGCTCGGCGACGGTGGGGACGGCGGCGGCGGCTTCGTCGCCGGAGAGGCGGACGACCCGGATCGCGCCGTGCATGGCGTCACCGTGCTCGGTGTGGTCGATGGCGAGCAGGGTGCCGTCGTGGCTCAGGTCGCCGACGCCGCCGTACTCGGCGTGCCGGTAGATCTCGACCGCTTCGGCCGCGCCCGGGCGGCGCAGGTGCAGGGTGGTGCCGTCCTCGTCGGTGGACCGGCCGACCACCACGGTGCCGTCCCGGCCCAGGGCGAGACCCGCATCGTAGGACGGGGCCAGACCGGGGACGGCCTCCTCGTCCGGACCGGTGGCGCCCTCGGGACGGCCGGCGAACGGCTGGCGGCGCCAGACGCCGTACTCGTCGCCGTCGCTGTCGTCGAACCACCAGATCCACTCGCCGTCGGGGGACAGCTCGGCATCGGTGGTGCCGTTCGGGCGGTCGGTGGCCCGCCGGTGGGTGTCGGTGGCGCGGTCCCAGGCGTAGACCTCGTAGGTGCCGCTGGAGTTGGACACGTACAGCGCCCGGTCGGGGGCGTCCTCTGCCCAGTCCGGCAGGGAGACCCGTGCCGCCCTGAACCGCTGCTCCCACGCCGGTACGGCGCTCTTCTCCTCGCTCATCCACCCACCCAACCAGATCGGGGCGAGGAAACGGAACGGGACGGGGAAACGGGGGTGGGGAGGGCCGGTGCGGCCCTCCCCACGTCCGTTCCTTCGCGCCTCGCGCTCCTGCGGGTCCTGCGGATTCTGCGGGTCGTTCCGATGGTTCCGGTCCTTCCCCGGTCCGCTCACCCCGTCCGGCGGGGCAGCAGCTGGACCAGGCCCGCCAGCAGCACCTCCAGGACCGCCAGCGCCCCCAGGCTGCGCCCGAAGGCGGTGGCCGGGTCGGCGGCGCCGTAGTAGAGGATGCCGATCAGCGCGACCCCGAGCGCCCCCGCGACCTGCTGGACGGTGGCCACCAGACCCGCGGCCGAGCCGGCCAGCCGGGGTTCGACGCCGGCCAGCACCAGCGACGTCACCGGGGCGATCACCAGCCCCATCCCGAGCCCGTCCACGAACAGGCCCGGTGCCAGCCACCAGACGCTGCCGGTGGTGCCCGCCAGGTGCACGGCCAGCCCGAGCAGACCCAGACCGGCGGCCATCAGCAGCCCGCCCAGCGCGATCGACTGTCGGCCGAGCCGGGCGGCCACCCGGTGCGCGGTGGTGGAGGTCAACAGGTAACCGAGGCCGATCGCGGTGAAGACCAGGCCCGCCCCGAGCGCGTCCAGACCGAGGCCCGGCTGCAGGTAGAGGGCGAGCACCAGGAAGAACGAGGCCTGGCCGAGCCAGAAGGCCAGCTGGGCGAGCAGACCGGTGGTGAACGCGCGGTCCCGGAACAGCCGGGTGTCGACCAGCGGCGAGCCGCCCGACCGCCCGCGCCGGTGCTGGTGGACGGTGAGGAGCACGAGCAGCGCCGCCGCGCCGCCCAGGCAGAGCCCGGTCCAGAGCGGCCAGCCGCTCTCGCGGCCCTGGATCAGTGGCAGCACCAGGCCGGTCAGGGCGAGGGTGACCAGCACGACGCCCACCGGGTCGAGACCCGGCCGGTGCGGGGCGCGCGACTCGGGCAGGCAGCGCCGCACCAGGGCCAGGGCGGCCAGGCCGACCGGCAGGTTGAGCAGGAAGCAGCTGCGCCAGTCCAGGCCGAACAGGTCGGCGCGGATCAGCACACCGCCGATCAGCTGGCCGAACACCGCTCCGAGCCCCATCGTCAGCCCGTACATCGCGAACGCCCGGGCCTGCGCCGCGCCGCTGTACGCGGTCCGCAGGATCGCCAGCACCTGTGGTCCCATCAGCGCGGCCGCCAGCCCCTGGGCGACCCGGGCGCCGACCAGGGTGCCCGCCGTCGGGGCCAGGCCGCAGGCGGCCGAGGCCAGGGTGAACAGGGCCAGACCGAGGCCGAACATCCGGCGGCGGCCGTACCGGTCGCCGAGCCGGCCGGCGGTGATCAGTCCGACGGCGAGGGCGAGGCCGAAGCCGGCGACCACCCATTGGACGGCGGCGGGGCCGGCTCTCAGGTCGGTCTGGAGGGAGGGGATGGCGACGTTGACGACGAAGACGTCGAGGGCGGTCATGAAGGTCGCGGTCAGCAGGATCGGCAGCAGGCCGCGCGGGGCGGGGGCGCCGGTGGTCGAGGTAGCGGTCGGGGCGGTGGCCCGGGTGGTGCGTCGGGCCGTCAGGGTGCTGGACAAGGTCTGCTCCGGTGGGTGCGTGGCGGGAGTGCGTGCGGCGGGACGGGGGCGAGCGTTCCGGGGCCGGGGTTGGGACCAGGGCCGGGCCCGGGGCCGGGGCGGGCGCAGGTGTCGCCCGCCCCGGAGGTACTGCCTGCAGTCGGAGGACACCGACGGCTCAGGGGCGGGGGACGACTCAGGCGCCGGGGACGCGGTCGAGGAAGCCGTACACCGAGGCGATCCGGCCCTCCGCGTCGGCGACCAGCACGTCGAAGCCGATGACCAGCGGCTCCTCCCCGGCCGGGCCGAGGTTCCACGTGAAACGGGCGATGTCGTGGTGGGCGTCGACCGGGCCGAGGGTGAACACCAGTCCGGGGAACTGCCCCTGCGCAGCGCCGATCAGCGCATCGACGCCCTCGCGCCCGGTGACGGCGGCCAGCGGGTCGGTGTAGCGGCCGTCCTCGGCCCACGCCTCGTCGATCAGCTTCCGGCGGGCGGCCGGGTCGGTCTCGTTCCACGCGGCGAGGTAGCGGGCGGCGAGCTGTCCGAGGTCGGTGGGCAGGTTGGCAGTCATGGTCTTCTCCCTTGTCCGGTGCGGTGGTTGGTGCGGTGGTCGGCGGGCCGTTTCCCGCTGGTCGAAAACTTACGGACGGCGGGCGGCGGGCGAATCAGTCACGGATAGGTAGGGGGTACCGAGCTGGGCGCCAGTAGGGTCGAACCCGCCGGACACGGGGGTCGGCGGGGGAGGAGACCGGGGTGCTGTACGGGCGGGAACAGGAGCGGGCCGCTGTCGACGCGCTGCTCGACGGGGCGCGCGGCGGTCGCAGTGGTGTCCTGCTGCTGCGCGGCGAGCCGGGGATCGGCAAGACGGCCGTGCTGGAGTACGCGGTGGCGGCGGCCGGCGACGGGTTCCGGGTGGTCCGGGCGACCGGCGTCGAGTACGAGGCCGAACTCCCCTTCGCCGGGCTGAGCCTGCTGCTGGCGTCCGGCCTGGACCGGCTGGACGCCCTGCCCGGGCCGCAACGGCGTTCGCTGGAGGGAGCGTTCGGGCTCGGCGAGGCGGCCGGCGGCGCCGACCGACTGCTCACCGGTCTGGCCACGCTCGGACTGCTCGCCGAACTCGCCTCCGAGCAACCGCTGTTGTGCGTGGTCGACGATGTGCAGTGGCTCGACCGTTCCTCGCTGGACGCCCTGCTGATCGCGGCGCGCCGGCTCCAGGCCGAGGGCGTCGCCCTGCTGCTCGCCGCCCGGGACACCGGGGCCGGGGTGGACGTCGGCGGGGCGGGCGGCGGTGCCGGGACGGACCTCGGACCACTGGCCGGCCTCCCCGAGCTGCGGCTCACCGGCCTGGCCGAACCCGACGCCGTCCGCCTGCTCGACGACCGTACGGGCGCGGCCCTCACCGGCCCGGCCCGCCGGCGGTTGCTCGCCGAAGCCGCCGGGAATCCGCTGGCACTCGTCGAACTCCCCGTGACCGAGGCGGACTTGGCGTCCGGCGGGCTCGCCCTCAGCAGTAGGCTCCGGATCGCCTTCCACGGCCAGGTCACCGGTCTGCCGCCCGCGACCCAGACCCTGCTGCTGGTCGCCGCGGCCGAGGAGAACGGCGAGCTGGACGTCGTCCTGGCCGCCGCCGCGGCGCTCGGGGCGGGCGCCGACGCGCTGGAGCCCGCCGAACGGGCCGGGCTGGTCACCGTCGGCGCCGACCGCCGGCTCGCCTTCCGGCACCCGCTGCTGCGCGCGGCCGTCCTCCAACGGGCCCCGCTCCAGCAGCGGTTGGCCGCCCATCGGGCGCTCGGCGAGGCGCTGGAGGAGGGCGACCGGCGGACCTGGCACCTCGCGCTCGCCGCCACCGCGCCCGACGCCGGACTCGCCGACGCGCTGGAGCGGACCGCCGCCCGGGCCGAGGCCCGGGGCGCCCACGGCGGCGCGGCCGCCGCGTACGAGCGCGCCGCCGGGCTCACCCCGGACCGCGACGGGGCCACCCGGCGCCTGGTGTTGGCCGCCGAAGCCGCCACCGAGGAAGGGAAGTTGGAGCTGGCCGAGGCGCTCGCCGACCGGGCCGGCGCGCGCACCGACAGCGTCTTCGCGCACGCGTTGCTGGACCAGGTCCGGGCCGTCGCGCACTTCTGGCGCGGCGCCTACCCGGCCGCGTACCGGTTGCTGCTGGACGCCGCCGCGACCGACATCGAGCCCGCGCACGCCGCCCGAATGCTGCTCCAGGCCTTCCACGCCGCCTGGTACGTCGGCGAGGAGCCGGTGGCCACCGTGCTCGACCGGCTGGCCGCCCTGCCGCTGGGCGCGGACGAACCGCTCGCCCCGCTGGCCTGGCACCTTCCGGCCGCCGTGCTGCCCGCGCTGGGGCGCCCCGCCGACCCCCTGCCCGACGTCCGCGCCACCGCGGCGGCGGCCCGGAAGGCCGGGGCGGAGAGCCCGGTCGACCTGGTGCAGCTGTGCGGCGCGACCCTCGTCCTCGGGCGGGACCACGAGACGCTGGAGCTGGCCGCCGAACTCACGGCCGAGGCCCGGGCCAAGGGGACGGTCGGGGTGCTGCCGACGCTGCAGTTCTTCCTCGCCGAGGCCGAACTGTTCCACGGCCGGCACCGCGACGCCGAGGTGACCGCGACCGAGGGCCTGGCGCTCGCCCGGGACACTGGCCAGGCCCAGTGGACCAGCCAACTCGCCTCGCTGCTGGCCTGTTTGGCGGCCTTCGCGGGGGCGGACGAGCGGTGCGCGGAGCTGGCCGCGGCGGCGCTGGTCCCCGGTTCGGCCGCGCCCGCCGCCGGGGAGCCGTGGGCGCACTGGGCGCTCGCCCTGCTGCACGCGCTCACCACCGGGCCGTACCGGCACCATGTCGGCGCCACCCGGGCGGTTCCAGACCTGGTCGAGGCGGCCGTCAGGCTGGGCGAACCGGAGCGGGCGGCCGAGCCGTACGAGCGCTTCGCCCGCTGGGCGGGCGCGGCCGGGACGCCCTGGGCGGAGGCCCTGCGGCTGCGCTGCCAGGCGCTGCTCGGACCGGACGAACTCGCCGAATCGGCCTACCGGGCGGCCCTCGACCTGCACGAGGGCGCCCACCGTCCGTTCGAACGCGCCCGCACCGCCCTGCTCTACGGCGAGTGGCTGCGGCGGGAGCGCCGCCGTACGGACGCCCGCCCGTATCTGGGCGCCGCCCTGGAGACCTTCGAGCGGCTCGGCGCCGAACCCTGGGCGGACCGCGCCCGCACCGAACTGACCGCCACCGGCACCGCCGCCCCGGCCCCGGCCGCCGCCGAGGGGGCGCTGACGATGCTCACCCCGCAGGAGTTGCAGATCGCCCGGCTGGCGGCCCGGGGGCTGACCAACCGGGACATCGCCGCGCAGCTCTTCCTCAGCCCGCGGACCGTCGGGCACCACCTCTACAAGGCCTATCCGAAGCTGGGGATCGCCTCGCGGACGGAACTGGCGGCGTTGTTCCGGGCCTGACCCCACTCCGATCCCATTGCAACGGCGCTACGGTCCGGCATTGCATTTCAACTTCGGATCCATTGCAACAAATGGCCATCAACTCAGTATTTACAGACTCTGCGCCTTCTTGCGCGTTGACGAACTCGTGAACGCAATGTAGCTTCTTGAGCGTTCAGAAGTTCACGAACATCACTGGGCGGGGAGGGTCAACATGACCAGCAGCAACGGTTTCACCGACGAGGGCCTGCGCAAGGTGCGCGAGGTGCTGACGCGGCACGTCGAGTCCGGACGGGTCCCGGGCGTCGTCGCCCTGATCGGCCGGGGCGACCGGACGCACGTCGAGGCCATCGGCACCATGCGCCACGACGGCGGCGCGCCGATGGGCCGGGACACGATCTTCCGGATGGCCTCGACCTCCAAGCCGGTCACCATGGCCGCCGCCGCGGTCCTGCTCGACGAGTGCCGGCTGCGGCTGGACGACCTCGTGCAGACCTGGCTGCCGGAGCTCGCCGACCGCCGCGTCCTCAAGCGGATCGACGGCCCGCTCGACGACACCGTGCCGGCCCGACGGCCGATCACCGTCCGGGACGTGCTGACCTCCACCTTCGGCCTCGGCATGGACATCACGGCGCTGGGCAGCCCGATCATGGGCGCGATCATCGAGAACGGCCTCACGCCCGACCTGCCGGAGCCGATGCCGGAGCCGGACGAGTGGCTGCGCCGCCTCGGCACGCTCCCGCTGATGCACCAGCCCGGTGAGCGCTGGCAGTACCACATCGCCAGCGACCTGGTCGGCGTGCTCGTCGCCCGGGTCACCGGCCAGTCGTTCGAGAGCTTCCTCCAGGAGCGGGTCTTCGGTCCGCTGGGGATGGCGGACACCGGCTTCCACGTGCCCGCAGAGAAGATCGACCGGCTGCCCGCCCTCTACGCCCCCGACCCGCAGAGCGGCGAGTTCCACGTCTGGGACGAGTCGGCGGACGGCCGCTGGAGCAAGCCCCCGGCGTTCCCCGGCGGTGGCGGCGGCCTGGTCTCCACCGTCGACGACTACCACGCCTACTTCCGGATGCTGCTCAACGGCGGCCTGCACGGCGGCGAGCGCATCCTCTCCCGCCCCGCGGTCGAGCTGATGACCACCAACCGCCTCACCCCGGAGCAGACCGCCCTGCGCGAGACCCTGGCCAAGGACAACGTGCACCTGTCGTACGGCCAGGGGCAGCACGGCGGCTGGGGCCTCGGCTCGGCGGTGCGGACCTATCGCGGCGACTACGCCCCCGTCGGCCAGTTCGGCTGGGACGGCGGCAGCGGCACCTCCACCTACGCCGACCCGGAGCACGGGCTCGTCGGCATCGTGCTCACCCAGGTCGGGATGACCGTCCCGAACTCGGCCCGGCTGATCCACGACTTCTGGACCACGGTCTACCAGGCCGTCGACGCCTGACCGGGCCGTGCGGCCGGGCGGCCGGGCGGCCGTGCGGCCAGGCGGCTAGGCGGAGTGCCGGAGGGTGCCCCCGACCCGGACGGCCAGGTCCCGGCCGAGCGCGTACGCGGCCGAGACCAGCGTCATGTGGTGGTGCCAGCCGGTGTACGAGCGGCCGGAGAAGTCCAGCAGGCCGAAGTCCGAACCGAGCCGGTCCACGGTGCTCCGGGTGGCCGAGGCGGCGTCCAGCAGCGCGAGCACGCCCGGGGCGTCCTCGGCCAGGTCGGTCAGCCAGTACCGCCGCGGCCCGCCGTCGCCGTCGCACCGCGCCCACAGCCGGTGCACCGGCGCCGCCGACGCCACCGAGGCCGGTGCGGTCGCCGGGCCCGGCGGCAGAACGGGGGTGCCGCGCAGCACCGTCACCGTGCCCGCCGCCGTCCGCGACCGCCACCGGGGGAACAGCGATTCGGCGGCCACGGCGCCCTGCTGCACCCGCCCGTGCCGACCCGTGGTGGCCTGGAGCACGGGCCGGACGGCCTGGCCGCCGCGGACCTCCAACAGGTACGGGACGGAGCGGCGGGCGAGCGCGGCGGCCAGCCGGATCGGGTCGTCCGCCGCGTCGAGGCCGGCGACCAGCGGTGCCACCGGGTGGTGGGCGGCGAGCCGGTCCACCATCCCGACCAGCAGGTCACCCACCGGGTGCGGGGCCACGTCGCCGGGGATCCGGGCCCGGGCGCGCCGCTGCGGGTCGTCCGTCCAGCTCGGGTCGAGCAGCAGCGACCAGTCCACCGGGACGGCGTCCCGATCGGTGGCGACGAAGAGGCCGCACGCCGCCTGGCATTTGACGGTCCGTCCGGTCGCCGGGTCGAACCGCCGGTGGACGCCCACCACTTGGTCGCCGCGCTTGGGGACGACCGCGAGCGCGGCGGTCCAGGCCCGTACCGGTCGGGGGCCCGCGGCGAGGTCGGCGAGCACCCGGCGGGCCGGACGCCAGTCCCAGGGGCTGCCGTTGATGAACTGCTGGAGCGAGAGCGAGACGGTGGCCGCCGCCGGCCCGGTGGCCAGGCTGGCGGCCATGTTGGCCAGGGACTTGCGGCCGGGCGCCGCGAGCAGTCCCTGCAGATAGGCCCGGGCCCAGCGACGCTGGTCGGTCCGGCCCAGGTGGGCGAAGACCTGCTCGGCGAACCGGGAGACGGCGGCTTCGCCGACCGGTGAGAGGGGTTGCGCGTCCATGTGATGAGCTCCCCGGGGTGGTGTGGTGCCGTGAGGTGCCGTCCTCGGGAGGATAGTGAACGATCGCTTTGTTCCGACTTCCCTCCGGGCCCCGGAACCGCTTTGGCGAATTCCGGTATCCCGGTGGCCGACGGTCGCGCCACGGACACGGTCAAATGTTCGGCGCGGAAGGCTGGTTGAGCTCCGTTGCCGTCGCGTGCCGCCAGAGCCTCCGGAGCCGCCGCCGGACCTCCTCCGGAGCGGCCGGGCCGGCGCCGCCCAGAGGGACGATCCCCCGCCGCAGCGCCGCCGAGCCGGCCACCAGGCACTGCGCCAGCGTCTCCAGATCGACCTCGTCCAGGACCGGCGCCGTGCCCGCGGGCCCGGCGGACCGTTCACGGGCCAGCCGGTCGCGCAGTTCGGGCCCCCAGGCCGCGTGCCAGTTGCCCGCCGAGTCCGGCTGCTCCCAACTGAGCCGAGCGGCTGCCCGCACGCTCGGCTCCTCGTCCAGCAGCCGGGCGAGCAGGTCGATCAATCCACCTACGCCCGGGTCGAGTCGGCGACCGCCACCGGACGCCTCCGGCACCGCGGCACCGGTGAGGGCGGCACCCTCCGAGCGGACGGCGTCCGCCAGCGCGGCCTTGGACGGGAAATGAAAGGTGAGCGCCCCCAGGGTGACCCCGGCGGTCCGACTGATCCGGGCCAGCGAGGTCCCCTCGTACCCGTGCAGGTCGAACTCCGTTGCCGCAGCCTGCAGAAGAGCGCGCCGGGTCTGCCGAGCACGCTCCTGCCTCACCACGCGCCACCGGGACGACGGGAAGTACGGGGCCGCGCCGCCGCGACGACCGGGGAATGCAAGTGGCCCAACCACATGGTGGAGACGCCCCCTTCGGGCGATCGGGACGTGCCGGTGCGTACCGGAACGATGACACTCCGACGCTACGCCGACCCACCCCCCACGCGCCCGCCAACCGAAGGATTCCCGCCCCCACCCCCACCAGAC
>NZ_JZWY01000055.1:0-7546 GCF_000966955.1 Streptomyces sp. NRRL S-495 | reverse complement strand
GAGGCGGTGGCCCCGGCGCCGAGCACGGCCGCCGCCGGCACCTCGGTGATGCCGCGCTCGCGCAGCGCGTTGACCAGGCCGGGCACGTCCGTGTTGTGGCCCTCGCGCCGGCCGTCGGCGGTGAAGACCAGGGTGTTCACCGCGTCGACCGTCCGGGCGGTGTCGCTCACCTCGTCGAGCAGCGGGACCACCGCCCGCTTCAGCGGCATGGTCAGCGAGCAGCCGGTCCACTCGGCCTCGTCCAGCCCGGCGACGAAGCCGGGCAGGCCGGCCTCGTCGACCTCGAACCGGTCGTAGCGCCAGCCGTCCAGACCGAGCGCCGCGAAGGCGGCCCGGTGCAGGGCGGGCGAGAGCGAGTGGGCGATCGGCGAGCCGAGGACGGCTGCCCGGTGCTTGCTGGTCACGCTGCTCACTTCCTCCGCCGCCTCCCGGCGGTCGTCACTTGGTGGTGCAGTGGACCGAGGCCGCGTCGAACTTCTGCCCCGCCGCCAGGCAGTAGGACTCGACGTTCTTGGCGTGCTCCGCGTCCGTGTCCGCGAACAGGGTCTGGGTCGGCGACATCGCGATGAAGTACAGCCACTTGCCGTCCGCCGGGTTCAGCGTCGCCTTCAGCGCGGCGTCGCCCGGGTTGGAGATCGGGGTCGGCGGCAGACCGGCGTTGTAGTAGGTGTTGTACTTGTTGGACGCGTCGTTGATGTCCCGCTTGTCCAACGTCTTGCGGCCCAGCGCGTACTGCAGCGTGGTGTCCATGCCGAGCTTGCCGTTGACCTTGCCCTTGTCGGCCAGCCGGTTCTGGATGGTCCGGGCCATCTTGGCGAAGTCCTCGGGGTTGTTGCCCTCGGCCTGCAGGATGCTGGCCTCGATGACCACGTCGTAGCCGGTCTTCAGCCCGATCTTCGACGCCTCGGCGTCCAGGCCCGCGTAGCGGTCGACGGCGTTCTTGACCATCTGCTTGAGCAGTTCCTCGGGCTTCATGCCCTGGGTGATCGAGTAACGGGTCGGCCAGAGGAAGCCCTCGATGTTGCCGTTGGCGTACGGCGGGAGGCCGAGGGTGCCCACCTGCTCCTTGGCGACGGCCGCGGTGGTGCCCTTGGGCAGCTGCAGCTTGTCGTCGATCTTGACGTAGGTGGCCGCGGCGGTCAGGCCCTCCTGGACGATCAGCTTCTCACCGCCGTTGGCGTCCACCAGGAACTGCACGGCGCCGTCGGCGGACATCTCCGTCGGCATGCTGTAGGTGCCGGGCTGGATGGTGGTGCACTTGACGTTCTTCTCGCAGGCCTTGCTGAAGGCGTCGACGCTCTTGACCACGCCGGCCTGCTTCAGCGCCAGACCCATCTGGCTGCCGGCCGCGCCCTGCTTGATCTCGACCTTGACCGAGCCGCTGCCCGGGCCGGGGAAGTCCGGCGGCGGGCCGAAGTGGTCCTTGTAGAACCCGTAGCCCCACCAGCCGGCGCCGCCCATGATCCCGAGCAGCACCAGGGCGACCACCAGACAGGCGCCGCCGTTGCGCCGGCCCGACTTCTTGCCGTTCTCCTTGCGCTTCTTCTTGGCCTCGCGGGACTGGTCCTGCTCGCCGAGGAAGCCGTTCCCGTCCTCGTCGGAGCCGTCGCCGCGGTACTCGTCCTCGGCGTACTCGCCCTCGTGGCCGTCCCACTCGCCCTCGGCGTGCCCGGCCTCCTCGCCGGCACCGACCGGGTCGGCCCCGGCCTCCAGCGCGGCGGCCTCCGCCTCCCAGTCGATGCCGTCCGGCCCGGGCCCTGCCTGCCGCGCGGCGGCCGGCTGCTTCTGCTCCGCCGGAACGCCCCGGCCGGGGACGCCCGGCGCACCCTGCTGCGACCCGCCCTGCGGGGGCAACTGCTGCTGGGGCATCTGCTGCTGGGGCGTGCCCTGCTGCGGCATCTGCTGCTGCGGGTAGCCCTGCTGGCCGCCGCCGTACTGCTGCTGCTGACCCTGGCCGCCCTGCTGCTGCGGATAGCCCTGCTGACCGCCCATGCCCTGCTGCTGCTGGGGGTACCCCTGCTGGCCCATCCCCTGCTGCGGGTAGCCCTGCTGACCCATGCTCTGCTGCTGTTGCGGATAGCCCTGCTGCTGGGGATACCCCTGCTGGCCGCCGCCGTACTGCTGCTGACCCTGAACGCCCTGCTGCGGATAGCCCTGCTGGCCCGTCCCCTGCTGGGGGTAGCCCTGCTGACCGCCGCCGTACTGCTGCTGCTGACCCTGAACACCCTGCTGCTGGGGATAGCCCTGCTGCCCCATGCCCTGGCCGCCGTCGCCGTACTGCTGCTGCTGGGGATGCTGCTGCCACTGCCCGTCCTGCTGGCCGGGGACCGGCTGCTGACCGCCGTACCCGGGGTCGCCCGGATGCCACGGCTCGGAGCCCTGGGGGCCGTAGCCCCGACCCAGATCGGTCATTGATCCCCTTATACCGACGGAGACGACCGGAGGATCGGCCCGGTCGCCCGGGACGGCGTCCCGGCTGCTTGTCGAACCGGCGTGCTAGCGCAACACCTGGACGGAGACGCTACCGTACCGCAGTCGACCGTCCGGCCGGGGCCGCAGCCGCTGCGCTCAGTGACCGCCCGCCCCCGAGGGCACCCCCGCCCCGGCGGAGGCCGAGGCGGGCGCCGACCCGGAGGACGACCCCGAGGACGCCCCGGACGCCGGGGCCGAACCGGAGGCCGTGGCGGACGGACTCGCGGCCCGGGTCGCGTTGAACTCGGCGACGTTCTTCTGCTGCACGTCGAAACTGTCGGTGAACCGGGTGTCCCCGGGCTTCACGGTCACGAAGTACAGCCAGTCCCCCGGCGCCGGGTCCACCGCCGCCATGATCGCCTGCCGCCCCGGGTTGGAGATCGGGGTCGGCGGCAGCCCGGCGTGCTTGTAGGTGTTGTAGGGGGAGTCGAGCCGGGTGTCCGTGACGCTGGTGTTGAGCGTGGAGCGTCCGAGTGCGTAGTTGATGGTGGAGTCCAGCTGGAGCGGCATGTTCTTGGCCAGCCGGTTGTAGATCACCCGCGCGACCTTGGCCATGTCCTCGGAGTTGTCGGCCTCGCCCTGCACCATGCTGGCGATGGTCACCAGCCCGTACAGGCTCTGCCCGAGATTGGTCGCGACGACCTCCGCGTCGTCCCGGGCGAACTCCTTGCCGGCCCGCTCGACCATCTGCTTCAGCAGCTCGGCGGCGGTGGTGTCCTCGGTGACGCTGTAGGTCGCGGGGAACAGATAGCCCTCGGGGGTGCCGTTGGCGTTCTCCGGCAGGCCCAGCTCGGCCGCCTGGTCCTTGGCCGTCTGCTCGGTGGTGCCCGCGGCCAGCTGCAGCTTCTTGTCGATCGCCGCGTAGATCTGGCTCCCGCGCCAGCCCTCGGGGATGGTCAGACCGTTGGCGTTGGCCGGGTCGACCAGGACCGCCAGCGCCGCGGCCGCCGACATCCGCTGCCGCAGGGTGTACGTGCCCGGCTGGATCCGCCCGGCCGCCGCCGCACTGCCCTTCGCCGCCCGGGTGAAGGCCAGCGAACTGGCCACCACACCGTTGCGCACCAGGGCGGAGGCGATCTGGCTGAGGCCGGCCCCCTCCGGCACCGAGACCTGCACCGACCCGGAACCGCCGCCCGCGAAGTCAGCGGCGGCCGGCGGCTTGCGCTGCCCCTGGAGCCAGCTGAAGCCCGCCAGCCCGATCCCGCCGAACACGACCACCAGCGACAGCGCGGTCAGCAGACAGGCCAGCCCGTTGCGCCGCCGGTGCGGGTCCGGCGGTTCGGGGCGCGGGGCGGGCGGGCCCGGCGGACGGCCCGCCGGTTCCATCACCGGCGCACCGAGGTGCCCGGGGCTCAGGCCGGGTGTGAGGTCCAGGTCGGTCACGGCGCGCCCCCTCGGCGGTCCGCACGGCGTGCGGCACGACGGCAATGGCAGAGGGGCCCGTGCGGACGCGTCCGCACGGGCCCCTCACCGGGACGTTAGAGCAGGCCGGTCAGCCCGCCGCCTCGACGCTCTCACCGGGCGGGCGTCCGCTCACCCGTTCGGACTCAAGGGCGGTCTGCAGGATCACCACCGCGGCGGCCTGGTCGACCACCGAGCGGCCCTTCTTGGCCTTGACCCCCGAGGCGCGCAGCCCGTGGGTCGCGGTGACGGTCGACATCCGCTCGTCGACCAGCCGGACCGGGACCGGCCAGAGCCGGTTGGCCAGCCGGACCGCGTAGCCGCGGACCTTCTCCGCCGCCGGTCCCTCCTTGCCGCTGAGCGAGCGCGGCAGACCGACGATCACCTCGATCGCGCCGTACTCCTCGACGATCGCGGCGATCCTGGCCTGTGACTTCACCCCGGCCGGGACGGTCTCCACCGGGGTGGCGAGCACCCCGTCGGGGTCGCAGGACGCGACCCCGATCCGGGCGTCCCCGACGTCGACGGCGATCCGCCGCCCGCGCCGGAAGGGCTTCTCCTCGATCTCCATCAGAACGCGGACCCCATCAGGAGGCGCGCTCCGCGACCAGGCCGCGCACGGCGGCGACGGCCTTGTCGATCGCGGTCGCGTCGGTGCCGCCGCCCTGGGCGACGTCGTCCTTGCCGCCACCGCCGCCGCCGAGGGTCTTGGCCGCGGTGCGGACCAGCTCGCCGGCCTTGATACCGCGGCCGCGGGCGTCCTCGTTGGTGGCGATCACGGTCAGCGGGCGGTCGTTCGCCACCGTGAAGGCGGCGACCACGGCCGGGCGCGAGCCGAGCCGGCCGCGCACGTCCAGGACCAGCTTGCGCAGCTCGTCCGCGCCGACGCCGTCGGCGACCCGGGCGGCCACCAGCGAGATGCCGTGCACGTCCTCGGCCGAGTCGGCGAGACCCGCGGCGGCCGCGAGCACCTTCTCGGCGCGGAAGCGCTCGATCTCCTTCTCGGCGTCCTTGAGCTTGGCGAGCATGCCGGAGATCTTCTCCGGCAGCTCCTCCGGACGGCCCTTGACCAGCTCGGTCAGCTGGGCGACCACGGTGTGCTCACGGGCCAGGAAGCGGTAGGCGTCGGCGCCGACCAGCGCCTCCACCCGGCGCACCCCGGAGCCGATCGAGGACTCGCCGAGCAGCTTCACCAGACCCAGCTGTGCGGTGTTGCCGACGTGGGTACCGCCGCACAGCTCCTTGGAGAAGTCGCCGATGGTGACGACGCGGACCTCGTCGCCGTACTTCTCGCCGAACATCGCGATGGCGCCGGCCTTGCGGGCCTGGTCCATCGTCATGACCTCGGCGGTGACCTCCAGCTCGCGGGTCAGCACGTCGTTGATCTTCTGCTCGACGTCGGTCAGCACGCTGCCGGGCACGGCGGCGGGCGAGCCGAAGTCGAAGCGGAAGCGGCCCGGGGCGTTCTCCGAACCGGCCTGGGCGGCCGTCGGGCCGAGCGCGTCGCGCAGCGCCTGGTGGGTCAGGTGGGTGGCCGAGTGGGCGCGGGCGATCGCCCGGCGGCGGTCCACGTCGATGGTGGCGTAGGCCGAGGCGCCGAGCACGACCTCGCCGAACAGCACGCCACCGGAGTGCACGACCACACCCGGCACCGGCTGCTGCACGTCGCGGATCTCGACGACCGCGCCGGAGTCCAGCCGGATCCGGCCGTGGTCGGCGAGCTGGCCGCCGCCCTCGGCGTAGAACGGGGTGCGGTCGAGGATGAGCTCGACCTCGTCGCCCTCGGAGGCGGCCGGCGCCGGGACGCCGTCCACCAGCAGGCCGACCACGGTGGCCTCGCCCTCGGTGAGGGTGTAGCCGGTGAAGACGCTGGCGCCGGACTTGTCGGCGACCTCGCGGTACGCGGCGACGTCGGCGTGGCCCATCTTCTTCGCCTTGGCGTCCGCCTTGGCGCGGTCCCGCTGCTCCTGCATCAGGCGGCGGAAGCCGGCCTCGTCGACCTGGAGGCCCTGCTCCTCGGCCATCTCCAGGGTCAGGTCGATCGGGAAGCCGTAGGTGTCGTGCAGCTTGAACGCCTGGTCGCCGGAGAGCACCGCGCCGCCGGACTGCTTGGTCTCGGTGACCGCGGCGTCGAGCAGGCTGGTGCCGGCCTTCAGGGTCTGCAGGAAGGCCGACTCCTCGCCGACGACGACCGTCTCGATGCGCTTGCGGTCGGCCTCCAGCTCCGGGTACTGCGGGGCCATCGCCTTGATCGCGACATCGGTGAGGTCCTTGGCGACCACACCGGTGGCGCCCAGCAGGCGCATGTTGCGGATCGCCCGGCGCAGGATGCGGCGCAGCACGTAGCCGCGGCCCTCGTTGCCGGGGGTGACGCCGTCGCCGATCAGCATCAGCGCGGTGCGGATGTGGTCGGTGACCACGCGCAGCGAGACGTCCGACCGGTGGTCGGCGCCGTAGGTGTGGCCGGTCAGCTCGGCGGCCCGGTCCAGGATCATCCGGCTGGTGTCGATCTCGAAGAGGTTGTCGACGCCCTGCAGGATGGCGGCCAGACGCTCCAGGCCGAGGCCGGTGTCGATGTTCTTGCTCGGCAGGTCGCCGAGGATCTCGAACCCGTCCTTGCCGTCGCCGTGGCCGCGCTCGTACTGCATGAAGACCAGGTTCCAGATCTCCAGGTAGCGCTCGCCGTTGACGGCCGGGCCGCCCTCCTCGCCGTAGGCGGGGCCGCGGTCGTAGTTGATCTCCGAGCACGGGCCGCACGGGCCGGGGACGCCCATCGACCAGAAGTTGTCCTTCATGCCCAGGCGCTGGATCCGCTCCGACGGGACGCCGATGACGTCACGCCAGATCTGCTCGGCCTCGTCGTCGTCCTTGTAGACGGTGATCCAGAGCTTCTCCTTCTCCAGGCCGTAGCCACCGTCCGCGACGGGAGTGGTGAGCAGCTCCCAGGCGAACTTGATGGCTCCTTCCTTGAAGTAGTCACCGAAGGAGAAGTTGCCGCACATCTGGAAGAAGGAGCCGTGCCGGGTGGTCTTCCCGACCTCCTCGATGTCCAGGGTGCGCACACACTTCTGGACGCTGGTGGCGCGCGAGAACTGCGGCTTGACCTCGCCCAGGAAGTACGGCTTGAACGGCACCATGCCGGCGTTGACCAGCAGCAGGGTGGGGTCGTCGGCGACCAGGGACGCCGACGGAACGACGGTGTGGCCGCGCTCCTCGAAGAAGCGCAGCCAGCGGCGGCGGATCTCTGCCGACTCCATTAGTGGTCCTTCCGGTTCGTACCGCCCCGCGGCGGAATCGCGCGCCGGGGCGTTTTCTCGATGGCTTGGGGGGTGGGCGGAGGCAGGGCGGCGGCCGGGCTACCGGGCGCCGCCGAGATAGCTCGGTACTGGGGCTCCCCGCGCAGGACTCCGCTGCGGCGCGGCTCGACGACGGCGGTGCCGTCCAGCCCGAGGTCCTCGCGCAGCTGCTCCTCGCGCTCGGTCATGCCGGTCCGGACGTCCTGGGCGAACTGCTTGGCCAGGTCGCCCAGGTGCAGCGCACCGCGCGCGGCGGTGCCGGACAGGCTGTCCGGGGTGAGCCGGTGCACGGCCTCGTTGGCCTTGTTCATGGCCCAGACGGTGGCACCGGCGCCGACCGCCATCCAGAAGATGCGTCGCACCATGCCGTCAGCTCC
>NZ_JZWY01000054.1:0-17891 GCF_000966955.1 Streptomyces sp. NRRL S-495 | reverse complement strand
GCACCATGCCGTCAGCTCCTCACCGCGCGCCGGACCCGGGACAGCAGCCCGGTCCTCGGCGCGGTCGCGGCGCGGACCTCGGCCCGGATCAGCCGGGCCAGTTCCTCGCGCTCGGACGGCTGGGTGGGCAGCGTCGCGGTGCCCTGCTGCTTGGCGACGGCCTTGCGCACGCCGTAGCTGAACGCCGCGACCTTGACCAGCGGACCGCCGAGGGTCGCCGCGACGGTGGAGGAGAGCGCGTTGGCGTTGGCCGCCGCGTCCTGCACATTGGCGGTGATCTCGTCCACCCGCTCCAGCTGCTCGTTGGCGCTGCGCACGGCGGCGCCGGCGTCGGCCAGCAGCGGCACGGCCTGCTCGGTGACGGCGGAGACGAGGACGGTGGCCTCCTTGAGCACCCGCGACAGCCGGACCAGCACGACGGCGAGCAGGGTGACCAGGACCGCCCAGAACACGGCGACGAGCAGACCGGCCAGCTCTCCCACGGACACCTTTGCGCGCTCCCTCGCCTTGCTGTTTCCCAGGGGAACCCTATCGCGACCGCACCGGGTTTCCGGACCGGGTTTCCCCTGCGGGGCGCGCGGCGAACCGACCGGGTGTGCGATCCGCGCGCGTAACCTACCCGCCGGTCACCTCGTTCTGCCAGGCAGGTCGCCACCCACGCGGCCCAGCCGGACGCCCGGGCCGACCTGGCCCGGGCCTCGAAACGGGGAGCAGGGGTTGGATCGGGATTCCACACCACGGCCGGACCGGCCGGTGCCGGGGCGGCTCCCGGCGGAGGTCACCAGCTTCGTCGGCCGGCAGCACGAGCTGACCGAGCTGGCCCTGCTGCTGGCGGAACGGCGGCTGGTGACGGTCACCGGCCCGGGCGGGGTCGGCAAGAGCCGGCTGGCGCTGCGGGCCGCCGCACGGGCGGCCGGGGCGTTCCCGGACGGCACCTGGCTGGTCGAGGCGGCCCCGGTGCAGGACGGCCGGCTGCTCGGGCACGCCGTGCTGGAGGCGCTGCGGCTGACCGACGGGACGGCGCGGGCCCCGCTGGAGGTGCTGACCGAGCGGCTCGCCGGTCGCCGGCTGCTGCTGGTGCTGGACGGCTGCGAGCACCTGGTGCCGGCCTGCGCCGAGCTGGCCCTGGCGCTGCTGCGGGCGCTGCCGGGGCTGCGGGTGCTGGCGACCAGCCGGGTGGCGCTGCGGACGGCCGGGGAGCACCTGCTGAACCTGGCCCCGCTGCCGGTCGGCACCGCCGGCGCGATCCTCCCGGGGGCGCCGCCGGACGCGGTGCTGCTGTTCGCGGACCGGGCCCGGGCGGTGCTGCCGTCGTTCGCGGTCACCGCCGCGAACGCGGAGGGGATCGCCCAGCTGTGCCGGCGACTGGACGGCATCCCGCTGGCGGTGGAGCTGGCCGCGGGGCGGCTGCGGGCGCTGTCGGTGGAGCAGATCGTCGCGCGGCTGGACGACCGGTTCCGGCTGCTGACCGGCGGTGATCCGGCCGCCCTGCCGCGCCACCAGACCCTGCGCACGACGATCGGCTGGAGCCACGAGCTCTGCACGGAGCAGGAACGTTTACTCTGGGCGCGCCTCTCGGTCTTCGCGGGCGGCTTCGACCTGGACGCCGCCGAGTACGTCTGCGGCGGTGACGGCGTCGATCCGGACGAGCTGTTGGACCTGCTCACCGAGCTGGTCGCCAAGTCCGTGGTGCTGCGCGAGGACAGCCCCTTCGGCGTCCGGTTCCGGCTGCTGGACACCGTCCGCGAGTACGGACTGCGCTGGCTGCGCGCGGCCGGCGCGGAGCACCGGCTGCTGTGCCGGCACCGCGACTGGTACCTGGGCGTGGCCACCTGGGGCGAGGTCGAGTGGTTCGGCCCCCGGCAGGCGGAGACCGCCGAGCGGACCGAGCTGGCGCACACCAATCTGCGGGCCGCCCTGGAGTTCTGCCTGGCCGAGCCGGGCGAGGAGCAGATCGCCCTGCTGATGGCCGGCACGCTCTGGTTCTACTGGGTCGGCTGCAGTCACCTCGGCGAGGGCCGGCACTGGCTCGACCGGGCCCTCGCCCTCGCCCCCGAGCCCACCGAGGCCCGGGCCAAGGCGCTCTGGGTGACCGGCTACATGGCCACCCTCCAGGGCGACCTGGTCGCCGCCCGGCCCGCGCTGGAGGAGTGCCGCCGCCAGGCGCTGGCCACCGGCGACGACCGCGCGCTCGCCTACGCGGTGCACCGGCAGGGCTGCGCGGCGCTGATCGGCGACGAGCCGGCCCGGGCGGCCGAGCTGTTCGAGGAGGCGCTCTGGCACTACCGCACCATCGGCGAGCTCAACAGCAACGTCCTGATGGCGATGTTCGAGCTGGGCATCGCCTACCTGTTCCAGGGCGACCAGGACAGCGGCGAGCTGTGGCTCGGCCAGATCCGCGAGCTGTGCGAGGAGCACGGCGAGCAGTGGGCGTACGCGTACGGGCTGTACGCGCTGGCGTACTCGCACTGGCTGAACGGCGAGATCCGCCCGGCCCGGACGCTGGCCCGGGAGAGCGTCCGGCTCAACCACCTCTTCAACGACCTGCTGGGCATCGTGCTGGCGATCGACCTGCTGGCGCTGCTGGAGACCGAACCGGCCGGCCCGGGCGAGCCGGGGGACCTGCGCGAGGCCCGGGTGCTGCAGGGCGCGGCGCACCGGATCTGGCAGGCGGTCGGCAAGCCGTTCTTCGGTTCCCGCACCTTCAACGGCCCGCACCGGGCCTGCGAGGAGCGCGCCGGCGCCGGGCTGACCGAGCAGGAGTACACCGACTTCTTCACCACCGGCACCCGGCTCGACCTGGACGCCGCCGTGCACCGCGCGCTGGGCGGCGGCGAGCACCCGGAGGACCCGGGGGCGCGGCCGGGACCGGGGCCGCTGCCGCCGGCCCCGCAGCCCTCGCCGGTGGGCCGGTGAGGCCGGAGGGCGCTCGGCGGCACCCCGGGAATAGTTGAAACTTGTCCCTTGCTGGAGGGGGCGGAACCACCGGCCCGTACGGAAGGAGCACCCCCGTGGCCACCAACCTCGCCGACGACTACCGCATGGCGAACTTCTACTTCGACTCCAAGGCGTACACGGACGCCGCCCGGATGCTGGAGGGGGTGCTCGCCGAGGAGCCGGCCAACCTGTCGGTCCGGCTGCTGCTGGCCCGCAGCTACTTCCACTCCGCCCAGCTGCGCCGGGCCGAGGCGGAGCTGCGCCGGGTGCTGGACTCCGACCCGGCCGAGGACTACGCCCGGCTGATGCTCGGCCGCACCCTGGAGCGCCAGGGCCGCCACGAGGAGGCCCGGCCGCACCTGCGGCTGGTCGCCGCGATGACCGGCGAGCAGCTCTGACGAACCCGGTACAGGCAGAACCTCCCCCGCACAGGGGCGAGCCCCCGCCGCCACAAGGGCGACGGGGGCTCGCTGGGTACCGCAGGTGATACCGCTCGCGGGTCAGCGCGAGTAGTACTCGACGACGAGCTGCTCGTCGCAGATCACCGGGACCTCCTTGCGCTGCGGCGCGCGGTCCAGGCGGAAGGCCAGGGCCTTCAGGTTGACCTCGAGGTACTTCGGGGTCTGGCCCTCGCCCGCGTTGCCACCCTCACGGGCGACCTGGAACGGGACCTTCTCCTTGCTGCGCTCGCGGATGGTCACCACGAAGCCCGGCTTCATCTGGAACGACGGCTTGTTGACCTTGCCGCCGTTGACCTCGACGTGGCCGTGGACGACCATCTGACGGGCCTGGTAGATGGTGCGGGCGATGCCCGAACGCAGCACCAGCGAGTCGAGGCGGGTCTCCAGCTCGGCGACGAGCGCCTCACCGGTCTTGCCCTCGGCCTTCTTCGCGCGGTCGAACGCACGGGCCATCTGCTTCTCGCTCAGGTCGTACTGAGCGCGCAGACGCTGCTTCTCGACCAGACGGACCTTGTAGTCCGAGTTCTGCTTGCGGCCACGGCCGTGCTGGCCGGGCGGGTACGGGCGGGCCTCGAAGTACTTGACGGACTTCGGGGTCAGCGGCACGCCGAGCGCACGCGCGATCTTGACCTTGGGACGCTTCTGGTTCGCCATGAACCAAACCTTCCTTACTGACGACTACGGCTTCACCAGGTGTTGACGGAGGTCGCATGTCGCGGCCCGGAGAAAACCCCACTGCCCTGGGGCAGTGCGATCAGCCGCTCTCCGGAGCCGGGCACGAATGTGCTGGTCACACGGGCGGACCGGGAACCGGTCGCCCGCGACACCGAGACGGTGCGCGACGCTCCTGGTGCGGACCTCCCGGAGGAGGTCTACGGCCACTGCCCCGCTGGTGCGGCCGGTCGGTCGGGTCTCCCCCACCGCCGTCCCGGGACATGGCACTCCGCCCGAGTATACCGGCAGATCACCGGCCCCCTCACCCGGCCTCCCGCTCCCCTTCCGAGGCCGCCTCCGGGGCCGCTTCCGACCCCGGCTTCGGGTCCGCCTTGGGTTCCGGCTTCGGGTCGGGCTTGGGTTCTGCCTTGGACACCGCCTTGGCGGGCCCGGCCGGCTCGCCCCACAGCCGCCCCCTGGTCCACTCCACGACGTCCGCGTAGCGCGCCTCCCCGCCGCGCCGGGTCGGCCGGTAGTACGCCCGCCCGTGCACCGCGTCCGGCGCGTACTGCTGGCTCGCGATGCCCTCCGGCAGGTCGTGCGGGTACTGGTAGCCCTTGCCGTGCCCCAGCTTGCCCGCGCCCCCGTAGTGCGCGTCCCGCAGATGCGGCGGCACCGGCCCGGCCAGGCCCTGCCGGACGTCCGCGAGCGCCGCGTCGATCGCCAGGTAGGCGGCGTTGGACTTGGGCGCCAGGGCGAGCGCGATGGCCGCCTGGGAGAGGATGATCCGTGCCTCCGGGAAGCCGATCAGCGCCACCGCCTGGGCCGCCGCCACCGCCGTCGGCAGCGCCGTCGGATCGGCCAGGCCGATGTCCTCGCTCGCCGAGATCATCAGCCGGCGGGCGATGAAGCGCGGGTCCTCCCCCGCCTCGATCATCCGGGCCAGGTAGTGCAGCGTGGCGTCCACGTCGCTGCCCCGGATCGACTTGATCAGCGCACTGGCCACGTCGTAGTGCTGGTCGCCGTCCCGGTCGTAGCGGACGGCCGCCTGGTTGACGGCGGTCTCGGTGCTGGCGAGGCTGATCTCCGCCTCCCCCTGCTCCAGCGCCGCCCCGGCCGCCGCCTCCAGCGTGGTGAGCGCCTTGCGGGCGTCGCCGCCGGCCAGCCGGACCAGGTGGTCCTCGGCCTCCGCGGCCAGCTCCACCGCGCCCCCGAGACCGCGCTCGTCCACGACCGCGCGGCGCAGCAGCGCCCGGACGTCGTCGTCGGTCAGCGACTCCAGGGTGAGCAGCAGCGAGCGGGAGAGCAGCGGGGAGATCACCGAGAAGTACGGGTTCTCGGTGGTCGCGGCGATCAGGGTCACCCAGCGGTTCTCCACCGCCGGGAGCAGGGAGTCCTGCTGGGCCTTGGAGAAGCGGTGGATCTCGTCGAGGAAGAGCACCGTCTCCCGGCCGGACATGCCGACCGCGCGCCGGGCGCCGTCGATGACCGCGCGGACCTCCTTGACCCCGGCGGTGATCGCGGACAGCTCGACGAAACGGCCCTCGACGGCCTGGCTGATGACGTGCGCGAGCGTGGTCTTCCCGGTGCCGGGCGGGCCCCAGAGGATCACCGAGCTGGTCGCCGCCGGGCCGCGCGACCCCGACACCAGCCGGCGCAGCGGGGAGCCGTCCTTGAGCAGTTTCCGCTGACCGGCCACCTCGTCGAGGGTGCGCGGGCGCATCCGCACGGCGAGCGGCGCCCGGCCGGGCTCCTTGGCCTGGCGTTCCTCGGCGGCAGCGGTGAAGAGGTCCGGTTCGTCCACACCGGAAGCCTATGCGAGCCCTCCGACAGCCCGCCCCGGATCCGGGGCGGGCCCGGCCGCCGCAGCCCCTATCCGTCGAGCCGGGCCGCGTGGTCCGGCACGTACTTCTGGAGGTCCCGCGGCGGCCGCCGGTAGCCCTGGGAGGCCGGGCGCTCCGGCAGCTCGATCGGCCGCGGGCCCACTTCGCGGTACGGGACGGTGGAGAGCAGGTGGGCGATCATGTTGATCCGGGCCCGCCGCTTGTCGTCGCTCTCCACCACGTGCCAGGGCGACTCGGGGGTGTCGGTGTGCAGGAACATCTCGTCCTTGGCCCGCGAGTAGTCCTCCCAGCGGGTGATCGACTCGACGTCCATCGGCGAGAGCTTCCAGCGCTTCATCGGGTCCGCCAGCCGCTCCCGGAAGCGCCGCTCCTGCTCGGTGTCGCTGACCGAGAACCAGTACTTGCGCAGCAGCAGGCCGGACTCGGAGAGCATCCGCTCGAAGATCGGGGCCTGGTGCAGGAACTGCCAGTACTCCTCCTCGCCGCAGAAGCCCATCACCCGCTCCACCCCGGCGCGGTTGTACCAGCTGCGGTCGAACAGCACGATCTCCCCGGCGGCCGGCAGGTGCTCGACGTACCGCTGGAAGTACCACTGGGTGCGCTGGCGCTCGGTCGGCGCGGGCAGTGCGGCGACCCGGGCGATGCGCGGGTTCAGATACTCCGTCACCCGCTTGATCGCGCCGCCCTTGCCGGCCGCGTCGCGCCCCTCGAAGACCACCACCAGCCGGGCGCCCTCCGCGCGCACCCACTCCTGGAGCTTCACCAGCTCGTGCTGGAGCCGGAGCAGTTCGCGCTCGTACGGCTTCCTCGCCAGCCGTCCGGCCGGGGCGCTCCCTCCGTCGGGGCCGCTCCGCCCCTCGGGCTCGCTCTGCTCGCGCTGGGCCTTGGCTGCCACCTGGCTGCCTCCGTTCGGCGGGGTGCTGATGATCCCTCACCGTACGTCCTGGGGCGGATTTCCGCAGGTCCCGCCCGGGCGGCGGCAGCGCGCCGGGGGGTGTTCCGGCCCGGCACCGGCGGCCCCCTGAACCGTCGCTGCCGGGCTCCCCCGTCGACCGGCCCGAAGACCGAACGACCAACCATGACCCAGACCTGCCGAACGGGTCCAATTGCCGGTTCCATAACCTGTGGGCATGGATGTCGACACCCGTCTGCTGCGCGGCTTCGCCGCGGTCTGCGAGGAGGGGCAGCTGACCGCGGCGGCGGCCCGGCTGCTGGTCTCCCAGCCGGCGCTGACCAAGCAGATCCGGCAGCTGGAGACCCTGCTCGGGGTCGAGCTGTTCGAACGCTCGCGGCACGGCATGACCCCGACCCGGGCCGGCCTGGCCCTGGCCGCGCACACCGGGGCGCTGATGGCCGGCTGGGAGGAGGCGCTGCGCGCCACCCGGGCGGCCTCGGCGGAGCACGGCTCGACGCTCCGGGTGGGCTTCGAGGGCGGCATCATCAATCTGATGACCCAGCGCACGGTCGCGGACTTCGCCCGGCGGATGCCGGGCTGGCAGGTGGAGCTGCGGCAGAACAACTGGTTCGACCCGACCTCCGGCCTGGCCACCGGCGAGATCGATCTGACCCTCTGGCACGCGCCGCCCTCGCTGGCCCGGCACTACAGCGTGGCCGTGCTGGGCGAGGAGCCGCGCTGCGCGGCGCTGCCGGCCGGGCACCGGCTGGCCGGCCGTGCGGTGATCGACTTCGAGGAGCTGCTCGACGAGCCCTTCGTGGCGATCCCGCACGAGTCCGGGCACTGGCGGGACTACTGGCTGGCGGTCCGGGAGCGGGGCGGGCGACCGGTGCGGATCGGCGCGGTGGCGCACAACACCGACGAGTGGCTGGCCGCCGTGGTGTGCGGCCAGGGCGTCGGCTTCGCCCCGGAGACAATGAGTCGGCTGGCACCGCGCGAGGATGTCGCGTACCGGCCGGTGCGGGGGTTGAGCCCGAGCCAGGTCGGGCTGTACTGGCCGAAGGACCGGACGCCGACACCTGCCATGGCCGCGTTCGTGCGCAGCTGCCGGGCCACGGTAGGTCTCGGGAACCGGATCGACGAGCGGGGTGCCCAGGACCCGCCGCAGGGCCTGTCGGAGGACACGCCCCGAACGCCCTGAACCACCCTGGGCGTCCGAGCGCCTGAGCGCCCTGGAAGGCCCTAGACGGCCTCGAAGGGCTCCGGGTAGCGGCACAGGCCGCTCGGGGAGCCGTCGTACCCGGGCAGGGCGAGCGTCTGGAGGTACCCCTCGGGCACCTCGAACGGGCCGCTCACCTCGTGCCGCTGGGCCGGGATGAAGCCGAAGCGGCCGTAGTAGTCCGGGTCGCCGAGCACGACGACGAGCTTCTCGCCGGCCTCCTCGGCGGCCGTCAGCGCGGCCCGGACCACCAGCTCGCCGACACCCTTGCGCTGCCACTCGGGCGCGACGGCGACCGGCGCGAGCGCCAGCCCGGGGCCCTCGCCGACCCGCAGCCGGGAGAGCAGCGCGTGGCCGACGACCAGCCCGGTGTCGTCGACGGCGACCACCGACAGCTCCGGCAGCCAGGCCGGGTCGCGGCGCAGCGCGTCGACCAGGTCGGCCTCGTCGGGGCCGGGGAAGGCGGCCATGTGGACTCGTCTGGTGGCGGGAGCGTCCTCGGGACACTCGATTCTGGTACTGACCTTCACAGGGGATCCCTCTCTCTGTCGCACACCGTTGTGGACCGGCCCCGGACAGCACGATCGCTGTCCGGGGCCGTGAAAGGTTAGCCGATGCCGGCCGACGGAATGTCAGGCCTTCGGCTGCGCCTCGGACTTGGCGTCCTCGCGGACCTTCGGCTGGGCGTCCACGCCGGCCTCGCGGCGCTGCGCCGGGGTGATCGGGGTGGGGGCGCCGGTCAGCGGGTCGCCGCCGGTGGACGTCTTCGGGAAGGCGATGACGTCACGGATGGTGTCGTACCCGCCGAGCAGGGTGACGATCCGGTCGAGGCCGAAGGCGACACCACCGTGCGGCGGCGGGCCGTAGTTGAAGGCGTCCAGCAGGAAGCCGAACTGCGAGGCGGCCTCCTCCTCGGAGAGGCCGATCGCGTCGAACGCCCGCTTCTGCACGTCCCGCTGGTGGATACGGATCGAACCGCCGCCCAGCTCCGAGCCGTTGAGCACGAGGTCGTAGGCGTTGGACAGGGCGCTGCCCGGGTCGGTGTCGAAGGTCGCCAGCGACTCGGCGGTGGGGGCGGTGAAGGGGTGGTGCACCGCGTGCCAGCCCTGGAAGGCGCCCTTGTCGTCCTCGATCGGCTCGAACATCGGGAAGTCGACGACCCAGAGGAAGGCCCACTGGGACTCGTCGATGAGCTCGCAGCGGCGGCCGATCTCCAGTCGGGCGGCGCCGAGCAGCTCCTGCGAGGGGCGCTCCTTGCCGGCCGCGAAGAAGACCGCGTCGCCGTTCTTGGCGCCGGCGGCGGCGGCGAGGCCGGCCAGGTGCTCCTCGGAGAGGTTCTTGGCGACCGGGCCGCGCAGCTCGCCGGTCTCGGCGTCGATGAGCACGTAGGCGAGGCCCTTGGCGCCGCGCGCCTTGGCCCAGTCCTGCCAGGCGTCGAGCTGCTTGCGCGGCTGCGAGGCACCGCCGGGCATGACCACGGCACCGACGTACGGGGCCTGGAAGACGCGGAACTCGGTGCCCCGGAAGTACTCGGTGAGGTCGGTGAGTTCCTGGCCGAAGCGGACGTCCGGCTTGTCCGAGCCGTAGCGGCCCATGGCGTCGGCGTAGGTCATCCGCGGCAGCGGGTTCGGGACCTCGTAGCCGTGGACCTCGCGCCAGATCGAGCCGATGATCTTCTCGCCAAGGGCCAGGATGTCCTCCTGGTCGACGAAGGAGGCCTCGATGTCGAGCTGGGTGAACTCCGGCTGCCGGTCGGCGCGGAAGTCCTCGTCGCGGAAGCAGCGGGCGATCTGGTAGTAGCGCTCCATGCCGGCCACCATCAGCAGCTGCTTGAACAGCTGGGGCGACTGCGGCAGGGCGTACCAGTGGCCGGGCTGGAGGCGGACCGGGACCAGGAAGTCGCGGGCACCCTCGGGGGTGGAGCGGGTGAGGTACGGCGTCTCGATGTCGAGGTAGTCGTTGTCCTCCATCACCCGGCGGATGATGTTGTTGACCTTGGAGCGCAGGCGCAGGCCCTTGGCCGGGCCCTCGCGGCGCAGGTCGAGGTAGCGGTAGCGGAGGCGGACCTCCTCGTTGACCGTGCCGGGCTCGTACTCGGCGACCGGGAACGGCAGCGGCGCGGCCTCGGAGAGGACCTCGATCGCGCTGACCACGACCTCGACGGCGCCGGTCGGGATGTCGGCGTTCTCGTTGCCCTCGGGGCGGACCCGGACGTCGCCGACCACCTTGACGCAGTACTCGGCGCGAAGGCCGTGCACCGAGTCCAGGTCGCGGACCACGATCTGCACGGTGCCGGAGGCGTCGCGCAGATCGATGAAGGCCACGCCGCCGTGGTCGCGGCGGCGGGCGACCCAGCCGGCCAGGGTGACGGTGGTGCCTGCGTGCTCCGGGCGGAGCGTGCCCGCGTCGTGCGTGCGGATCACAGCTGCTTCTCCTTCAGGGTGGTGACGAGTGCGTCGAGGGCGACGGGGGCCTGCTCGCCGGTGGTGAGGTCCTTGAGCTGGACCACGCCCTCCGCGAGGTCCCGGTCGCCGGCGACGAGGGCGAAGCGGGCGCCGGATCGGTCGGCGGACTTCATGGCGTTCTTGATGCTCTTGACGCCGAAGGCGAGGTCGGTCGCGACGCCGGCCCGGCGCAGCTCGACCACCTTGGCGAACAGGACGTTCTTGGCCTCCTCGCCGAGCGCGACGGCGTAGACGGAGGTGGCGGCCGGCAGTTCGAGGGCGACACCCTCGGCCTCCAGGGCCAGGAAGGTGCGGTCCACGCCGAGCGCCCAGCCGACCGAGGGCAGCGCGGGGCCGCCGATCATCTCGGACAGGCCGTCGTAGCGGCCGCCGCCGCCGATCGCGGACTGGGCGCCGAGGCCGTTGTGCACGAACTCGAAGGTGGTGCGGGTGTAGTAGTCCAGCCCGCGGACCAGCTTGGGGTCGTCGACGAAGGCCACGCCGTTGGCGGTGAGCAGCTCGCGGACCTTCTCGTCGTAGGCCTTGCAGTCCTCGCAGAGGTAGTCGCGCAGCATCGGGGCGCCGACGAGCTGGGCCTGCACGGACTCGCGCTTGTCGTCGAGGACGCGCAGCGGGTTGATCTCCGCGCGGCGGCGGGTGTCCTCGTCGAGGTCCAGGCCGGCCAGGAACTCGATCAGGGCGGCGCGGTAGACCGGGCGGCACTGCTTGTCGCCGAGGCTGTTGAGCAGCAGCGAGTAGTCGCTCAGGCCGAGCGCCCGGAAGGCGTCGTCGGCGAGGATGATCAGCTCGGCGTCCAGCGCCGGGTCCTCCGCGCCGATCGCCTCCGCGCCGACCTGCGAGAACTGGCGGTAGCGGCCCTTCTGGGCGCGCTCGTAGCGGTAGTACGAGCCGGAGTACCAGAGCTTGACCGGCAGGTTGCCCTGCTTGTGCAGGTTGGCCTGCAGCGCGGCGCGCAGCACGGAGGCGGTGCCCTCGGGGCGCAGCGCGAGCTCGTCGCCGCCCTTGGTGGTGAGGGTGTACATCTCCTTGGAGACGATGTCGGTGGACTCGCCGACACCGCGGGAGAACAGCTTGACGTCCTCGAAGACCGGGGTCTCGATGTACCCGTAGCCGGCCCGGCGGGCGGGGGCGGCGATGGCCTCGCGGATCGCCAGGAAGGTCGCGGAGCTGGGCGGCAGCAGGTCGTAGGTGCCCTTGGGGGCGGTGAAGGTGCTCAACTTCTCTTCCGTCACATTCCTCGTCGCGGGAAAGCCGGGGCGCCGTCCGCCCCCGCTGCCTGTCGGAGGTAGGGGTTGGTGGCGCGCTCGCGGCCGATGGTGGTCTGTCCGCCGTGGCCGGAGAGGACCACGGTGGCGTCGTCGAGGGGCAGGCACACCCGGGCCAGCGAGCGCATGATCGCCTCGCCGTCCCCGCCCGGGAGGTCCGTCCGCCCTATGGAGCCGGCGAAGAGCAGGTCGCCCGAGAAGAGCACCGGAGGGAGGTCCTCGGCGCCGGGCGTCCGGAACGTCACCGACCCCCCGGTATGGCCGGGGGCGTGGTCGACGGTGAGCGAGAGGCCCGCGAGCTCCAGCACGCTGCCGTCGGTCAGCTCGCGGACGTCGTCCGGCTCGCCGACGGTGAGCTCGCCCATCAGCTGGGTGCCCAGGGAGCGGCCGAGCGCCCGCTCGGGGTCGCTCATCATGTAGCGGTCCTCGGGGTGGATCCAGGCCGGCACGCCCTTGGCGCCGCAGACCGGGACCACGGAGGCGACGTGGTCGATGTGGCCGTGGGTGAGCAGCACCGCGACCGGCTTCAGCCGGTGCTCGCGGACGAGTTCCTCGACGCCGGCGGCGGCCTGGTGGCCCGGATCGACGATGACGCACTCCTCGCCCGGCCCCGGCGCGACCAGGTAGCAGTTGGTGCCCCAGGCTCCAGCGGGGAATCCGGCGATGAACACGCGCGTCCTTCGGTGTCGGTCTCGGTCTCTCGGGCTTCGGCCGCCGCGGTGGCTCCGGCTGCTGCTACAAGCTGTGATTGCAGGGGCAGCCTACCGGCGGTCCGGGTCCGGTTGCGAACCAGATCCGGGTGACAGGTTCACTTCGACCTGACAGGTTCACCCCGTTCTTACGGTCGCGGTCCCTACACTTGGCCGCCGATGGGTGCGATGATCCGCATCGGCATCGCACACACGAGGCCCACACATCAGCGACCAGCACTTCCGTAGGAGACAAAGCCGGTGGTCACCAGCGAACAGCGGCGGCGGCAGCTCGCCCGGGACAAGTACGAACGCCAGGCGGAGCGCCGGGCCGCCGCGGCGGCCGCGCGCAAGCGCCGCAACAGCGTCCTCGGCGCGGCGTTGGCGGTGGTCGTGCTGGCCGGCGGCGGCACCCTGTTCGCGACCGGCGCCTTCGACTCGGACGACAAGAAGAAGAGCGACCCCGCCGCCCAGGCCGCGCCCACCCCGACCGGGCCGACGGTCCCGACAGAAGAGCGACCACGTCGCCCAGGCCGCGCCCACCCCGACCGAGCCGACGGTCCCGACCCGCAAGCCGGTCGAGGGCTGCGGCGAGGCCGCCCCGGGCAGCCCGAACGGCAAGCAGTGGCAGGCCGAGCCGGCCCTGACCGTGGACGCCAAGGCCACCTACACCGCGACGCTGGACAGCAACTGCGGCAAGGTGACGCTGGCGCTGGACGCCGCCAAGGCCCCGCACACGGTCAACTCCTTCGCCTTCCTGGCCGGCGAGAAGTACTTCGACCACACCAAGTGCCACCGCCTCACCACCGACGGCATCTTCGTGCTGCAGTGCGGCGACCCGACCGCCAGCGCCACCGCCCCCGGCGGCACCGGCGGCCCGGGCTACAAGTTCGCCGACGAGAACCTCACCGGCGCGACCTACCCGGCCGGCACCGTGGCGATGGCCAACTCCGGCCCCGGCACCAACGGCAGCCAGTTCTTCCTGGTCTACAAGGACACCCAGCTGCCGCCGAACTACACCCCCTTCGGCAAGATCACCGGCGGTCTGGACGTGCTCCAGAAGATCGCCGCCGCGGGCACCCTGGAGGGCGGCACGGACGGCCACCCGATGGCCGACGTCACCCTCAACTCGGTGACCGCCGCCAAGGGTTGATCCGCTCCGGGACCGGCCCGGCGGCGCCCCCGCGGCCCGCCGGGCGGCCCCGGCCCGAAATCGCCCGGCCCGGATGCGGACAGCACCGGGCCTGGTCGCCTATGTTGGCGTTGTATAGGGTGCCCAGACCCGCCAGCCGTCACCCTCGGCAAGCAGGACACGGCGGACGGGGACGGCGGACCCATCGGTCCGCCGCACATCAACTGTGGACGACGGACGCCCTACCGCCCCGGCGGTGGGCGCGACGTCATGTGGAGGACGCGCTATGAGCAGCGACCCGTGGGGCCGTGTCGACGAGCAGGGCACGGTCTACGTCAGGACCGCGGACGGCGAACGCGTCGTCGGCTCCTGGCAGGCCGGCTCGCCCGAGGAGGCGCTCGCCTACTTCGAGCGCAAGTACCAGGGCATCGAGGTGGAGATCGGCCTGCTGGAGAAGCGGGTGCGCACCACCGACCTGGCCGCCAAGGACGCCCAGGCCGCGCTGGAGCACCTGCGCGAGCAGGTCACCGAGGCGCACGCGGTGGGCGACCTGGCCGCGCTGGCCAAGCGCCTGGACACGCTCACCGGCGAGATCGACAGCCGCCGCGAGGAGCGCAAGGCCGCCCGCGCCAAGGCCCAGGACGAGACCCGCACCGCCAAGGAGGCGCTGGTCGCCGAGGCCGAGCAGCTCGCCGAGTCCACCCAGTGGCGGGAGGCCGGCGACCGGCTGCGCGCCCTGGTGGACACCTGGAAGGCCCTGCCCCGGCTGGACCGCAAGAGCGACGACGAGCTGTGGCACCGCTTCTCGCACGCCCGCTCGGTCTTCTCCAAGCACCGCAAGTCGCACTTCGCGTCGCTGGACGCCGAGCGCGAGCAGGCCCGGCTCACCAAGGAGCAACTGGTCACCGAGGCCGAGGCGCTCTCCTCGTCCACCGACTGGGGCGACACCGCGGCCGGCTACCGCGACCTGATGGCGCGCTGGAAGGCCGCCGGCCGCGCCCAGCGCGACATCGAGGACGAGCTGTGGGCGCGGTTCCGCGGCGCCCAGGACGTCTTCTTCCAGGCGCGCTCCGCGGTGTTCAGCGAGCGTGACGCCGAGCAGGTGGCCAACCAGAAGCTCAAGGAGGCGCTGGCGGCCGAGGCCGAGACCATCCTGCCGATCACCGATCTCAAGGCCGCCAAGGCGGCGCTGCGCGAGATCAACGAGCGCTGGGAGGCCATCGGCCACGTGCCGCGCGACGTCCGCCCGAAGCTGGACGGCCGGCTGAACACGGTCGAGCGGGCGATCCGCGAGGCCGAGGACAGCGAGTGGAAGCGCTCCAACCCGGAGGCCAAGGCCCGCGCGGCCGGCATGGTCGGCCTGTTCCAGGCCAAGGCCGACAAGCTCCGCACCGACCTCGACAAGGCCCGCGCGGCCGGCAACGCCTCCCGGACGGCGAAGCTGGAGTCCGAGCTGGCCGGCGTCGAGGAGCTGCTGCAGCAGGCCCACCGCAGCCAGGAGGAGTTCAGCGGCTGATCCCGGCCACTGACAGCGTGCGAAGGGCCCCCGGGGAGCGATCCCCGGGGGCCCTTCGCGTTGCCGGCGGCCGCTACTTGCGGGCCGAGGTGACGCGGTAGACGTCGTAGACGCCCTCGACGCCGCGGACCGCCTTGAGGACGTGGCCGAGGTGCTTGGGGTCGCCCATCTCGAAGGTGAACCGGCTCATCGCCACCCGGTCGCGGGAGGTCTGCACCGCCGCCGACAGGATGTTGACGTGCTGGTCCGACAGCACCCGGGTGACGTCCGAGAGCAGCCGGGAGCGGTCCAGCGCCTCGACCTGGATCGCCACCAGGAACACCGAGGACTGGGTGGCCGCCCACTCGACGTCGATCATCCGCTCGGGCTGCTGGCTGAGCGCCTCCACGTTGACGCAGTCGGCGCGGTGCACCGAGACGCCGTTGCCGCGGGTGATGAAGCCCACGATGCCGTCGCCCGGGACCGGGGTGCAGCAGCGCGACAGCTTCACCCAGACGTCCTCGACGCCCTTGACGATCACACCCGGGTCGCCCTTGGCCCGGCGGCGCGCCGCGCGCCGGTTGTCGTGCGTGGGCGTGGCCGTCTCGGCGAGGTCCTCGGTGGCGCCCTCCTCGCCGCCCAGCGCCTGCACCAGCTTCTGGACGATGTTCTGCGCCGCGACATGGCCCTCGCCGATCGCCGCGTACAGCGAGGAGATGTCGGGGTAGCGCATCTCGTGGGCCAGGGTGACCAGCGAGTCCCCGGTGAGGATCCGCTGGATCGGCAGGCCCTGCTTGCGCATCGCCCGGACGATCGCCTCCTTGCCCTGCTCGATCGCCTCCTCGCGGCGCTCCTTGGAGAACCAGGCCCGGATCTTGTTGCGGGCCCGCGGCGATTTGACGAAGCCCAGCCAGTCCCGGGACGGTCCGGCGTTCTCCGCCTTGGAGGTGAACACCTCGACGGTGTCGCCGTTCTCCAGGGTCGACTCCAGCGGCACCAGCCGCCCGTTCACCCGGGCCCCTATGGTGCGGTAGCCGACCTCGGTGTGCACCGCGAACGCGAAGTCCACCGGGGTGGCTCCGGCCGGGAGCGCTATGACGTCGCCCTTGGGCGTGAAGACGAAGACCTCGTTGCTGGCCAGGTCGAAGCGGAGCGACTCCAGGAACTCGCCCGGGTCGGCGGTCTCCTTCTGCCAGTCCAGCAGCTGCCGCAGCCAGGCCATCTCGTTGACGGCGCCGGCCTTGTCGTCCTTGCGGGTCTGGGTCGGGGTGTCGGTGCGGACCTTGGAGGCCCCGGCCACCGCCCGCTGCTTGTACTTCCAGTGCGCGGCGATGCCGTACTCGGCCCGGCGGTGCATGTCGAAGGTGCGGATCTGCAGCTCGACCGGCTTGCCCCCGGGACCGATCACCGTGGTGTGCAGCGACTGGTACATGTTGAACTTGGGCATCGCGATGTAGTCCTTGAACCGCCCCGGCACCGGGTTCCACCGCGCGTGGATGGTGCCCAGCGCCGCGTAGCAGTCGCGGACGGTGTCGACCAGGACCCGGATGCCCACCAGGTCGTAGATCTCGGCGAAGTCCCGGCCCCGGACGATCATCTTCTGGTAGACCGAGTAGTAGTGCTTCGGCCGACCGGTGACGGAGGCGGTGATCCTGGCGCCGCGCAGGTCGCCCTGGACCTGGTCGATGACGGTCGCCAGGTACTCGTCCCGCTTGGGGGCGCGCTCGGCGACCAGCCGGACGATCTCGTCGTACATCTTGGGGTAGAGGATCGCGAAGGCGAGGTCCTCCAGCTCCCACTTGATGGTGTTCATGCCCAGCCGGTGCGCCAGCGGGGCGTAGATCTCCAGCGTCTCGCGGGCCTTCTTCTCCTGCTTCTCCCGCTTGAGGTAGCGCATGGTGCGCATGTTGTGCAGCCGGTCGGCCAGCTTGATCACCAGGACCCGCGGGTCCTTGGCCATCGCGACGACCATCTTGCGGACCGTCTCGGCCTGCGCGGCCTCGCCGAACTTCACCCGGTCCAGCTTGGTGACGCCGTCGACCAGCAGGGCCACCGAGTCGCCGAAGTCCTTGCGCAGGGTCTCCAGGCCGTAGTCGGTGTCCTCGACCGTGTCGTGCAGCAGCCCGGCCATCAGGGTCGGGGCGTCCATGCCCAGCTCGGCCAGGATGGTGGCGACCGCCAGCGGGTGGGTGATGTAGGGGTCGCCGCTCTTGCGCTTCTGCCCGCGGTGCCACTTCTCGGCGACCGCGTACGCCTTCTCGATGTCCCGCAGCAGCGCCGGATCGGCCTTGGGGTCGTTGGCCCGGATGGAGCGGAACAGCGGCTCCAGCACCGGGTTGAGGACGCTGGAGCGCTGGCCGCCGAGGCGGGCGAGGCGGGCGCGCATGCCGCCGGCGGTGGAGGCCCGGCCGCCCGGCGCGGACGGGCGGGACGGGGTCGGCGCCGGGCGGGCCGGGGTGGCCCCCGAGGGCGTGGGCCGGTTCTCGGGGGCGGCCGCAGCGGCCTTGGGCACAACCTCGTCGGGCAAGGACACTCCTCGGGGCACTCGGCCTGCCCCCCGCGGGCGCCGTGCGGCTGGGACCGCGCCTCGCACAACCGGGAGGGGATGAATCTTCATGGTACCGAGCCTCGCGCCGGGCCGTTCGGTCGGCCGGGCCCCGCACACGGACCGGACACACGCCGGACACAACGACGGGCGGCAGCCGGATGATTCCGACCGCCGCCCGTCCGGGTCGTGCGTCCTAGGAGCACGACCGGCGTCAGACCATGACCAGCGTCTCCAGCGGAGCGTCGCCCAGGTGCGGGGCGAGCCGCTCGCGGCCGCCGAGGAAGCCG
>NZ_JZWY01000053.1:0-11754 GCF_000966955.1 Streptomyces sp. NRRL S-495 | reverse complement strand
CCCGGACCAGGTCCAGCGAGGCGCCGACGGTCCCGCCGGTGGCCAGCACGTCGTCCACCACCAGCACCCGCTCACCGGGCGCGAAGGCGTCGCACTGCACCTCCAGCGTCGCCGAGCCGTACTCCAGCTCGTACGAGCGCCGGAACACCTCGCCGGGCAGCTTGCCCTGCTTGCGGATCGGCACGAAGCCGAGCCCGGCCGCGAAGGCCGCCGGAGCCGCCAGCACGAACCCGCGTGCCTCCAGACCGACCACCTTGGTGGCCCCGAGCTCCCGCGCCCGCTCCGCCAGCGCCCGGGTGAGCACGGCGAAGGCCTCGGCGTCGGCGAGCAGCGGCGCGATGTCCTTGAACAGCACGCCCGGCTTCGGGTAGTCCGGAACGTCCCGGATCCGGCTGGTGAGCAGCTCGGCCAGTGTGGTGTCGGCGGTGGTCACGAAGGGTCCTTACGGTCGGCGGGGATCAGCGCTTGGTGGACGGACGGCCCTTGGCACGCGTGGTGCCGGCCGCCCTGCCGCGCTGACCGACCATACCCGCCGGCAGGTCCTCGTCCGCGATCTCCTCACCGTCGCCGGCCTCCGCCGCCGCGGTGGCCTTGGCCTCGGCGGCCCGGCGCTGGGCCACCCGCTTGGCGAGGGCCTTCATCTCCGGCTGCTCCTCCTTCAGCTGCGCGAGCAGCGGGGTGGCGACGCAGATGGACGAGTAGGCACCGGCGGCGAGACCGATGAACAGGGCCAGCGAGATGTCGTTCAGGGTGCCGGCACCGAGCAGACCGCCACCGATGAACAGCAGCGCCGCCACCGGGAGCAGGGCGACCACCGTGGTGTTGAGCGAGCGGACCAGGGTCTGGTTGAGGCCCGCGTTGGCCGCCTCGCTGTAGGTGATCTTGTTCTGCTTGGTGAGCCCCTTGGCGTTCTCCTTCACGGTGTCGAAGACGACGACCGTGTCGTAGAGCGAGTAGCCGAGGATGGTCAGGAAGCCGATCACGGTACCCGGGGTGACCTCGAAACCGACCAGGGCGTAGACGCCGATGGTGATCAGGAGGTCGTGGATGAGGGCGACCAGGGCGGCCACCGCCATCCGCCACTCGAAGGCGATCGCCAGGTAGATCGTCACCAGGATCATGAAGATGACCAGGCCGGTGATCGCCTTGTTGGAGATCTGCTCACCCCAGCTGGGGCCGATCACCTGGGTGTCGATCTCGGCGGCGGGGACGCCGATCGCCGGGGCCAGCTTGCTGGTGAACTCCGAGGCGGTGGTCTTGTCCTCGGAGGAGATCTGGATCCGGATCTTGCCGTTGTCGGTCGACTGCACCAGCGGGTGCGAGGACACGATCTTGTCCACGGCGTCCTGGGCCTGCGACACCGAGAGCCCGGGCTTGGTCACGGTGTAGACCGAGCCGCCCTTGAACTCGATGCCCAGGTGCAGGCCCATCGCCAGACCGATCGCGGCGACCAGGACGATCACACCGGAGATGCTGTACCAGAGCTTGCGGCGGCCGACGAAGTCGAAGCTGACCTCGCCCTGGTAGAGCCTGTGGCCCAGATTGGAGAAGCGCGACACGGTGTCAGGCCCCCTTCACGGCGGCGGAGGACGAAGGGTTGCGACGACGGGTGCTGCGCAGCGGCGGACGTGCGCCCAGCCGCTTCGGGTCCAGACCGGACCACGGGTGGCCGTCGGAGAAGAACTTCCGGCGGGCCAGCAGCGTGATCAGCGGCTTGGTGAAGAGGAAGATCACCACGACGTCGAGCGCCGTGGTCAGGCCCAGCGTGAAGGCGAAGCCCTGCACCTTGCCGACCGAGACCACGTAGAGCACGGCGGCACAGAGGAAGGAGACGAAGTCCGACACCAGGATGGTGCGCCGGGCGCGCGGCCAGGCCCGCTGGACCGCCGGACGCAGCAGTGCGCCCTCGCGGACCTCGTCGCGGATGCGCTCGAAGTACACGATGAAGGAGTCCGCGGTGATACCGATCGCGACGATCGCGCCGCAGACCGCGGGCAGGTTCAGCGCGAAGCCGATCCCGCCGCCGAGCAGGCTCATGATCGAGTAGGTCAGGGCCGCCGAGACGAGCAGACCGGCGATCGAGACCAGGCCCAGACCGCGGTAGTAGACCAGCGAGTACAGGACCACCAGGACCATGCCGATCAGACCGGCGACCAGGCCGGCCTTCAGCTGGTCGCCGCCGAGCTGCGGGGAGACGGTGGTGACGTCGCTGGTGGTGAACTCCAGCGGCAGCGCGCCGAAGCTCAGCACGTTGGCGAGGCTCTGCGCCTCCTCCTGGCCGAAGTTGCCGGAGATCACGGCCGAGCCGCCGGGGATGGCGCCGCGGACGTACGGGTGGGAGACGACCTGGCCGTCCAGCACGATGGCGAACTGGTTGGTCGGGTCGGGCTGGGTGGCCAGCTGGCCGGTGACGGCGGTGAACGCGTCGGTGCCCTTGCCGTCGAACTGCAGCTGGACCTGCCAGCCGCCGCCCTGCTGGGTGTCGATGCTCGCCTGGGCCTTGGACACGTTCTTGCCCTCGACCGCGACGGGGCCGAGCGCGAGCTTGTAGAACAGGCCCTTCTCGTCCTTCTGCGTGCAGGCGACGGTCGGCGCGCCGTCGGCGCCCTGGTAGTTCTTGTTCCGCTGCTCCGGCTTGCTGCAGTCCAGCGCGGCGAACTGTGCGGCCAGCTCCGGCGGCACGGTGCCCGAGGTCATCGCGGCGGAGAGGTCCGGGTTGGCCGGGGGCGTGGCGGCGGCCGACGGCGTGCCGGTCGCGGCGGCCGGGGCGGCGGAGGCGGCGGCACCGGTGGTGGCGACCGGCGACGGCGTGTTGTCGGCCGCGAGGGCCTCACCGGCCGGGCGGCCCTGCTTGGTGGCGCTCGCGCTCGGCGTGCCGGTCCCGGCGGCGGTGGCGGCGGCGCTCGGGGCGGCGGAACCCGTCCCGGTCGCGGCGGGGGTGGCGGCCGGGGTGCCGGTCGCGCCCGTGGACGGGGTCGCGCTCGGGGCCGGGGCCTGGAGGCCGCTCGGGGCGAGGGCGAGGACCGGGCGGAAGAACAGCTTCGCGGTGGTGCCGACCTGGTCGGCCGCGGTCTGCTTGTCCCCGCCCTTGGGGATGTTCACGATGATGTTGCGGTCACCCTGGGTCTGCACCTCCGCCTCGGAGACGCCCATCCCGTTGACCCGCTGCTCGATGATCCCGGTGGCGATGTCCATGTTGGACTTGTTGATCGCCTTGGGGTCGCTCGACTTCGCACTCAGCGTGATGCTGGTACCGCCGGCGAGGTCGATCCCGAGGCGGGGCTTGGTGTTGCCCGTCCCGAACATGAGGGCGACCAGTCCGACGGTGACGACCAGGATGAGGGCCAGCGCCCGCCCTGGGTAGCCGTCGCGCGGGCGCGACTTGGGTGTTGCCACCTTGCTCGTTTCTCCCTGTCCATGCCACTTCCCCCCACCGGACCCCGCCCGGCTCGTGGCTGGACGGGGTGTGGCGGAACTGCGGCCCTGAGTCCTGTGGGCTCGCGGCGTTGCGCCGCGCGACCGGGCGGGTTGCCCGGCCGTACTACTTGCTCGCGGGAGCGCCGCCCTCGGCCTCGGCCTTCGCGTCGCCCTTGGCGGCGTCGTCCTTGGTGAACGACAGCGGCTCGGCGGCGGCCGGCTCGATCTCGGCGTCCGCGGTGTCCACGGCGTCGACCGGCTCGTCCTCGGCGGGGCGGCCGTTGATGATCGCGTCGTAGTCCGCGGGGTCCATGACCGCCGCGATCGCGCTCTTGGTGAAGTGGCTGACCACGCCCGGCGCGATCTCCAGCTCGACGGTCTCCTCGTTGACCGCCTTCACCCGCGCGTACAGACCACCGATGGTCCGGACTCCCGCCCCGGGCTCCAGCGCGGTCTGCATCTGCTGCATCTGCGACTGGCGCTTCTTCTGCGACCGGAACATGAGCACGATCGCGAGGATCGGGAGGAGAAGGATGATGAGGTTCACTGCAGCCAGGGTCCTTTACGGGCCGCCGGCCGGCGGCCTGTGTGGTAATGGTCGTCCCGTCGGGTGAGAGGGGCGGTCCGGCGGAGTCTAGGCGACCCCGAACTGATCGGACAACGCCAAGCATCGCATCCTGCCGCCGAAAGTGGCGAGCCTCCGCCTGCACAGTTTCCCGGGACTTCTCCCCCGGATCGCGCGGCCACCCCGGCGGCGGGCGCGCACGCTCCGCATACGCTCCGCCCTCACCCGTTCGGCCTCCCGCCCGGGCTCCCGCTCAGTTTTCGGGGCTCCGGGGCCCGTCGGGGGCGAAGAGTTCGGGCTGGGCGGGCACCGCGCCGCGGCCCGGCTGTGCCGGCGGCACCAGGCCGAGGTGCTGCCAGGCGGCGGCGGTGGCGATCCGCCCGCGCGGGGTGCGGGCCAGCAGGCCCTCGCGGACCAGGAACGGTTCGGCGACCTCCTCGACCGTCTCGGCCTCCTCACCGACCGCGACCGCGAGGGTGGACAGCCCGACCGGGCCGCCGCCGAAGAGCCGCAGCAGCGCGCCCAGCACCGCGCGGTCCAGGCGGTCCAGACCACGGGCGTCCACCTCGTAGACCTCCAGCGCCCGGCCGGCGATCTCGGCGGTCACCACGCCGTCGTGCCGCACCTGCGCGTAGTCGCGGACCCGGCGCAGCAGCCGGTTGGCGATCCGCGGCGTCCCCCGGGAGCGGCCGGCGATCTCGGCCGCGCCGGCCGGGTCGATCTCCACGTCCAGCAGCGCGGCCGAGCGGTGCACCACCCGCTGCAGCTCGGCCGGGGCGTAGAACTCCATGTGGCCGGTGAAGCCGAACCGGTCCCGCAGCGGCGGCGGCAGCAGACCGGCCCGGGTGGTCGCGCCGACCAGGGTGAACGGCGGCAGCTCCAGCGGGATGGCGGTCGCGCCCGGCCCCTTGCCGACGATCACGTCGACCCGGAAGTCCTCCATCGCCATGTAGAGCATCTCCTCGGCGGGCCGGGACATCCGGTGGATCTCGTCGAGGAAGAGCACCTCCCCCTCGGCGAGCGAGGAGAGGATCGCCGCGAGGTCCCCCGCGTGCTGGATCGCCGGCCCGGAGGTGATCCGGATCGGGGCGCCCAGCTCGGCCGCGATGATCATCGACAGGGTGGTCTTGCCGAGCCCGGGCGGGCCGCTGAGCAGGACGTGGTCCGGCGCGGAGCCGCGCCGGCGGGCGGCCTGGAGCACCAGCGACAGCTGCTCGCGCACCCGCTCCTGGCCGATGAACTCGTCCAGGAGCTTGGGGCGCAGCGCCGCCTCTACGGCCTGGTCCTCACCGTCGGCGGCGGCGGTCACCAGCCGGTCGGCGGGCTCGGGGTCGTACGGGCTCATCGGCGGGGGCTCCCACATCGGTGTCGACAAAGTGACTGGTCGTCAGCTGGCTTCAGCGCGAACGGTTGAGGCCCCGCAGCGCGAGCCGCAGCAGCGCTCCGACGTCCGGCGTCGACTGCGCCTCCGCCTCCGGGGCGACGGCGGCGACCGCCTCGTCCGCCTCGCGGGGCGCGTAGCCGAGACCCACCAGCGCGGAGTGCAGCTGCTCGCCCCACGGCGCCGGGCCGCTCGCGACCGGCTTCTGCGCCGGCACCGCGCCGTGCGGCGCGCCCAGCTTGTCCTTGTACTCCAGCAGCAGCTTGGCCGCCTTGGCCTTGCCGATGCCGGGCACCGCCACCAGCGCCTTCTCGTCGCCGCTCGCCACCGCGGCGCGCAGCGCGTCCGGGCTGTGCACCCCGAGCACGGCCTGCGCCAGCTTCGGGCCGACCCCGGGCGCGGCCTGGAGGATCTCGAAGACGGCGCGCTCGTCGTCGTCGGCGAAGCCGAACAGGGTCAGCGAGTCCTCCCTGACCACCAGCGAGGTGGCCAGCCGGGCCGGCTCGCCCAGCCGCAGGCCGGCCAGGGTTGCCGGCGTGCACTGCACCGCCATGCCGACACCGCCGACCTCCACCACCGCGAGGCCGGCGGAGATCGCCGCCACTGGTCCTTGCACGAAGGCGATCATCGGAGGGTTCCTCTCGGGCCGGGCGGGGTGGTGGTGCGGGCGGCCGCCTTGATCGCGGCCTCCAGGCGGTTGGTGGCGCCGCCGCGCCAGATGTGGCAGATGGCCAGCGCCAGCGCGTCGGCGGCGTCGGCCGGCTTCGGCGGCGCGTCGAGCCGCAGCAGCCGCTGCACCATCGCCGTGACCTGGGCCTTGTCGGCCCGTCCTGAGCCGGTGACGGCGGCCTTGACCTCGCTGGGGGTGTGCAGGGTGACCGGTATGCCGCGCCGGGTGGCGCAGAGCATCGCGACCGCGCTGGCCTGCGCGGTGCCCATCACGGTGCGGACGTTGTGCTGGGCGAAGACCCGCTCGACGGCCACCAGCTCGGGCCGGTGCTCGTCCAGCCAGGCCTCGATGCCCTGCTCGACCAGCAGCAGCCGCGGCCCGATCTCCGCCTCGGCGGGGGTGCGCACCACCCCGACCCCGACCATCCGCAGCGGCCGGCCCGGCGCGCCCTCGACCACGCCGATCCCGCACCTGGTCAGCCCGGGATCGACCCCCAGCACCCGAACCAAGGCTCCCCCTTCGACCTGACGTCCTCCGATCTGCGAAGGCTACCGTCCACCACCGACAGCGCCACCGACGACACCGGCCCGGCGGTCCTGGGGACCGCCGGGCCGGGAGGGGGCGCGATCACTCGGAGTCGAGCTGCGCACCGACCTCGTCGCTGATGTCGAAGTTGGCGAAGACGTTCTGTACGTCGTCGCTGTCCTCCAGGGCGTCGATCAGCTTCAGGATCTTGCGGGCGCCGTCGACGTCCAGCTCGACCTGCATGCTCGGCAGGAAGTTGGCCTCGGCCGAGTCGTAGTCGACACCGGCGTCCACCAGGGCGGTGCGCACGGCGACCATCTTGGAGGCCTCGGAGACGATCTCGAAGGAGTCGCCGAGGTCGTTGATCTCCTCGGGCTCCTGGTCGAGCACGACCTCGAAGAGCTTGTCCTCGTCCACGCCGTCGGCCTTGGGGACGATCACGACGCCCTTGCGGTTGAACAGGTACGAGACCGAGCCCGGGTCGGCCATCGAGCCGCCGTTGCGGGTCATCGCCACGCGCACGTCGGAGGCGGCACGGTTGCGGTTGTCGGTGAGGCACTCGATGAGCACCGCGACACCGTTCGGGCCGTAGCCCTCGTACATGATGGTCTGGTAGTCGGCGCCGCCGGCCTCCAGACCGCCACCGCGCTTGACGGCGCGGTTGATGTTGTCGATCGGGACCGAGCTCTTCTTCGCCTTCTGGATGGCGTCGTAGAGGGTCGGGTTGCCGCCCACGTCGGGACCGCCGGTGCGCGCCGCCACCTCGATGTTCTTGATCATCTTGGCGAAGAGCTTGCCGCGCTTGGCGTCGATCACGGCCTTCTTGTGCTTGGTGGTAGCCCACTTAGAGTGGCCGGACATCGCCAGCTCCTTTACGTCGCCAATGGGAAATGAACAGATGAGATCTTACCGGTGCGGTCGGTCCTCGCCCGCACACGGTCGTTCGCGCACCGTCACGCGGCGGCGAGGTGCTCCTCGACCATCCGCACGAAGTAGGCATGCACCCGGTGGTCGCCGGTGAGCTCGGGGTGGAACGAGGTGGCCAGCAGGTTGCCCTGGCGCACCGCGACGATCCGGCTCTCCGGGCCGTCGGCGGCCGGCAGCTCGGCCAGCACCTGAACGCCCGCGCCGACCGCCTCCACCCACGGGGCGCGGATGAACACGCCGTGCACCGGCGCCTCGTCCAGGCCCGTGAAGGCGACGCCCGACTCGAAGGACTCGTTCTGGCGGCCGAAGGCGTTGCGGCGCACGGTCATGTCGATGCCGCCCACCGTCTCCTGGTCCTCGCGCCCGTCCAGGATCTTGTCGGCCAGCATGATCATGCCGGCGCAGGTCCCGTACACCGGCATCCCGGCCGCCACCCGCTCGCGCAGCGGGCCCATCACGCCGAACAGCAGCGCCAGCTTGGACATCGTGGTGGACTCCCCGCCGGGGATCACCAGCGCGTCGACCTCGGCCAGCTCCTCCACCCGGCGGACCGGACGGGCCAGCGCGTCGGCCTCGGCCAGCGCGATCAGGTGCTCACGGACGTCGCCCTGAAGGGCGAGGACGCCGATGACTGGAGTGGACACTTCTCGTACCTCTTGACTCTCGAACGGACGACGCGCAGCGGCCCGCCGCGCCGATGATCACACCGTGCGGCGGGCCGTGGGAGGCGTATTACCAGCCGCGGTTGGCGTAGCGCTCGGTCTCCGGCAGGGTGTCGCAGTTGATGCCGACCATGGCCTCGCCCAGGTTGCGGGAGGCGTCGGCGATGATCTTCGGGTCGTCGAAGAACGTGGTGGCCTTGACGATCGCGGCGGCACGCTTCGCCGGGTCGCCCGACTTGAAGATGCCGGAGCCGACGAAGACACCCTCGGCACCCAGCTGGCGCATCAGCGCGGCGTCGGCCGGGGTGGCCACACCACCGGCGGAGAACAGCACGACCGGCAGCTTGCCGAGCTCGGCGACCTCCTTGACCAGCTCGTACGGGGCGCGGAGCTCCTTGGCGGCGGCGTACAGCTCGTTGTTGTCGAAGCCCCGCAGCTTGGCGATCTCGTTCTTGATCTGGCGCAGGTGGCGGACGGCCTCGACGACGTTGCCGGTGCCGGCCTCGCCCTTGGAGCGGATCATGGCCGCGCCCTCGGCGATGCGGCGCAGCGCCTCGCCCAGGTTGGTGGCACCACAGACGAAGGGCGTGGTGAACGCGAACTTGTCGGAGTGGTTGACCTCGTCGGCCGGGGTCAGCACCTCGGACTCGTCGATGTAGTCGACACCCAGCGACTGGAGGACCTGGGCCTCGACGAAGTGGCCGATCCGGGACTTCGCCATGACCGGGATCGAGACCGCGGCGATGATCTCCTCGATCATGTTCGGGTCCGACATGCGGGCCACGCCGCCGTCCTTGCGGATGTCGGCCGGCACGCGCTCCAGGGCCATGACGGCCACAGCGCCGGCGTCCTCGGCGATCTTCGCCTGCTCGGCGTTGACCACGTCCATGATCACACCGCCCTTGAGCTGCTCGGCCATGCCGCGCTTGACCCGGGCGGTACCGATCTGCGGCTGGTCTGCGGTGGTGGGGGTGGTGGACACGTGAGACCTCACTCGAAGATGAACCAGTGCTATCGCCCTATGGTAGGCGGAAGAAACGGCCCCTCCATGCGCCACCAAGTCCAGCGTGCGTGACGGGATACGACAAACAGGCCGGATCCGGACCCACCCGCCGCACCGGGTGAGACGCGTTCCACCCGGCCCTGCCGGACTTGCCCCACCCGGTCCCGCGCCCGGTCCCGGCCCGCTCCCCCGCCGCGCACGCCGCTCCGGCGCACCCTACGCCGGCGCGCCCTCCGGAGTGAGCGCCGACGGCGGCGCGTCGTCCATCTCGAACGCCATCGGGAACGGCGCCCGGCCCGCCAGCCGGAAGTACCGCACCAGCCGGTGCTCCCGCACCGCCCGCGCCGCCCGCACCGCGTCGTTGTGGAACCGCCGTGCCATCGGCACCCGCCGCACCGCCGCCGTCAGGTCCCGCACCGCCTCCTCGCCGCCCGGCTCGGCCACCAGCACCGCCACCTGCTCCGGCTCTGCGAACACCGCCCGCAGAGCCAGGCTCAGCTGGCTCTCGGCCACCTCGCGCTGCTCGTCCTCCGCCTGCCGGGCCGCGTGCGCCGCGTCCAGCAGCAGCAGCGACGCCGCCGGGTCCAGCAGCGAGGACGTCGCCAGCTCCATCGCCACCGACGCCCGGCGGACCAGCTGCGCGTCCAGCGCCGCCCGGGCGGCGTCGATCCGGGCGTGCAGCCGGTCCAGCCTCCCGGCCGTCCAACTCAGGTACATCCCGAACAGCACCACGGCCACGCCGGCCCAGATCCACGTAGTCACGGGGCGCTACGCTACCGGGTGCTCCCGGTTCACCCCTCGACCGCCGTGTTCCGGTACGCCTCGCGGTCGATGTCGCGCACGTCCACCGCGAGCTGCAGCCGCTCCCCAGGCGCCGGCTCCACCCGCTCGGCCAGCAGCGCCAGCACCGCCTCGGTGAGTGCCGCCTTCGCCTCCGGGGTCCGCCCCGGGAAGATCTGGAACTGCACGAACAACTGCGCCTCGGCCCGCTCGCCGAAGCCCACCACGACCTCCGGGTCGGTCTGCCGGAAGACCGTCTTGCAGCCCTCGGGCGTGGCGTTGATGGTCTCCACCGCGAGCCGGTTGATCGCCAGCCCCAGCTCACGGCGGTCGAAGGAGCCGGCCAGGCTCGGCGAGTAGTCGACGGAGATCTGCGGCATCGGGGCCTCCGGGGGCACGGTCGGGACAGCGGTCGCGACGGCTGTCGGGACCGGGGACGTCGAACCGGACGTCGAACGGGACAACCGTCCGACCCTATCCGCGCCCCGCCAACGGCTCAGTCCCGGGCCAGCCCGAACCGGCCCCGCCGGCCGCTGCGCTCGTCCTCCTCGACCACCGCCGCCGCACCCGCCGTCACCGTCTCGTAGACGGCCAGGATGTCCGCGCCCACGGTCGACCAGTCGAACCGCCGCACATGCCGCGACGCCGCCTTCCGCAGCTCCTCCAGCCGCCCCGGGTCCCCCAGCAGCCGCAGCGCCGTCCGCGCCAGCGCGTCCGCGTCCTCCACCGGGAACAGCTCGCCCGCGTCCCCGCCGTCCAGCACCTGCTTGAACGCGTCCAGATCGCTCGCCAGCACCGGCGCGCCCGCCGACATCGCCTCGACCAGGATGATCCCGAAGCTCTCGCCGCCGGTGTTGGGCGCCACGTACAGGTCCACACTGCGCAGCAGCCGGGCCTTCTCCCGGTCGCTCACCATGCCGAGGAACTCCACCTGCGCGCGGACCTCCGGCGCCAGCCCGGCGACCGCCTCCTCCTCGTCGCCCTTGCCCGCGACCAGCAGCCGCACCCCGGGCCGCTCCGCCAGGATCCGCGGCAGCGCCGCCAGCAGCGTCGGCAGCCCCTTGCGCGGCTCGTTGATCCGCCCGATGAAGCCGATCGTCCCCGGCCCGCCGGCGGCCGCCCCGCCGGTCCAGCGCGCGTCCGGCTCGGCCTCCGCGAAGAAGCCCACGTCCACGCCGTTCGGGATCACCACCGCGTCCCCGCCCAGGTGCTCCACCAGGGTGCGCCGCGCGTACTCGCTCACCGCGATCCGGGCCCGCATCTTCTCCAGACCCGGCTGGAGGATCGGCGAGGCCGCGATCATCGCCCGCGAGCGCGGGTTCGAGGTGTGGAAGGTGCCCACCATCGGCCCCGAGGCCGACCAGGCCGCCAGCATCGACAGGCTCGGCGAGGCCGGCTCGTGCACGTGCAGGATGTCGAACCGCCCCTCGTGCAGCCACCGCCGCACCCGGGCCGCCGACAGGATCCCGAAGCTCAGCCGCGCCACCGAGCCGTTGTACGGCACCGCCACCGCCCGCCCCGCCGAGACCACGTACGGCGGCAGCGCCTCGTCGTCCTCGGCCGGCGCCAGCACCGACACCGCGTGGCCCAGGCCGATCAGGTGCTCGGCGAGGTCCCGGATGTGGAACTGCACGCCACCGGGGACGTCCCAGTCGTACGGGCAGACGATGCCGATCTTCACGGGTCTCCTCGAAATCCTGCGGACGGTGCGGGCGGTACGGGCAGCGCGGGCGGCGGGTACGCCTCAGGCCCCCGAGGCCTCGGCCGCCGGGTCGGCGACCACCGGACTCGCGACCACCGGACTCGCGACGACCGGGCCGGCGA
>NZ_JZWY01000052.1:0-1878 GCF_000966955.1 Streptomyces sp. NRRL S-495 | reverse complement strand
GGCCGGCGACCACCGGGTCCGCGGGGCGGGCCGGCCCCGCCTCCACCGTCTCACGGACCGGGAGGTCGGCCAGCCAGAAGCGCTGCAGCATGTGCCAGTCCTCCGGGTGCTCCCGGATCGCGTCCTCCCAGACGTCGGCCATCGCCTGCGTCATCACCCTGGTCTTCTCCGCCCGGTCGCCCTCCTCCGGCACCGGCACCTCCGGATGGATCCGGCCCCGCAGGATCCGGCCCTCGTACCAGAGCGAGACCGGCATCAGCGCCGCCCCGGTCCGCTGCGCCAGCGCCGCCGGACCGGCCGGCATCCGGGTCGCCTCACCGAAGAACGACACCCCGATACCCGCCTCCGAGAGGTCGCGGTCCCCCACCAGGCAGACCAGCTTCCCCGCCCGCAGCCGACGCGCCAGCGTGCCCACCACGTTCACCGAGCCGCCGGTCAGCGCCAGCACCTCCATGCCCAGGCTCTCCCGGAACGCCACGAACCGGTCGAACAGCCGCTCCGGCTTCAACCGCTCCGCCACCGTCGTGAACGGATACCCCAGCGAGGCCACCCAGGCGCCCGCCAGGTCCCAGTTGCCCATGTGCGGCAGCGCTATCACCGCGCCCCGCCCGGACTCCAACGCCTCCCGCAGCTGCTCGAACCCGTCCACCCGGACGTCCCGCAGCACCCGCGCGCGACCCCACACCGGCAGCCGGAACGACTCCTGCCAGTACCGCATGTACGAACGCATCCCGGCCCGCGACAGCTCCCGCAGCCGGGCCTCGTCCGCGTCCGGGCACACCCGCAGCAGATTCGCCTCCAGCTGCAGCACCCGCTTGCCGCGCCGCCGCCACGCCGAATCCGCCAGCCGGTCGAACAGCGCCCGCGCCGCCGGCTCCGGCAGATGCCTGAGCACCGCCCAGCCCGCCGCGTACGCCGAGTACACCAGCCGGTCCACCACTCGTTCCTTCACCGCGGCACCGCCCCCTTCAGCTCCCGGCCGACGCCCGGTCCGCCTCGAACGCCTCGCGGCGCACCGTCACCATCCGCTGGACCACCGTCACCAGACTGCCGGCCGCCACCAGCCACAGCGCCACCGGCAGCAGCCACTCCACGTACCGCACACCGAACGTCGCCAGACCCGCCACACCGGCCGCCACCAGGCTGATCACCAGCCGCTCGGCCCGCTCCACCAGCCCCGACACGTCGCACGGCAGCCCCTGGCTCTCGGCCCGTGCCTTGGTGTACGACACCACCAGCCCGCTCGCCAGACAGAACACCGCCACCGCGCACAGCAGGTTGTTGTCACCCTTGCCCGCGTACCACATGGCCAGGCCGCCGAAGATCGCGGCGTCCGCGACCCGGTCCAGCGTCGAGTCGAGGAAAGCCCCCCACTTGCTGGTCCGCCCCAGCTGCCGCGCCATGTTCCCGTCCACCAGGTCCGAGAAGATGAACAGCGTGATCGTGATGGTGCCCCAGAAGAACTCCCCGCGCGGGAAGAACACCAGCGCGCCCGCCACCGAACCGGCCGTACCGACCAGCGTCACGGTGTCCGGACTCACACCCAACCGGATCAGGAACGCGGCGAACGGGGTCAGGACACGTGTGAAGAAGGCACGCGCGTATTTGTTGAGCATGGCCTTCCCGACCGCTCCGATCTGCCTGGTACCCGCCTGCGGCGGAGAATGCGGCAGACGACCCGACGGATCAGCCCGCCCGGCGCACCCATCGTAGCCACGCCCGCCGACACTCCCCGCCCACCGACCGCTCGCGCGCCCCCCGACGCCTTTGTACCCCAGGGCGAGTCTTGTGGTTCAGCCCAGGTCCGCGACGCCGGGGCACGCACCTCGCCGCGTTGTCGTCGGTCGCCAATGCTCCGCAGTGGCTCCCTCCTCCGCC
>NZ_JZWY01000051.1:0-12874 GCF_000966955.1 Streptomyces sp. NRRL S-495 | reverse complement strand
CTCCGCAGTGGCTCCCTCCTCCGCCTTGCGATGCACGCACCCCACCGCCGCGGCCTTCTCCGAGCTGATCCACAAGACTCGCCCTAGACTTTCACCGACAGCCCCCGGCGCGACGGGAGGAGACCCCGATGCCCGACCGCAGCACCGCCCGGGCCGGCCAGGCCCCCGCCATCACCGGACCGCGCGACCTGCGCAACGTCGCCCTCATCGGCTGCGCCGGCGTCGGCAAGACCACCCTCGCCGAATCCCTCGCCCTCGCCGCCGGCGCCGTCGGCCGCCCCGGCAAGGTCACCGACGGCACCACCGTCTCCGACCACGAACCCGTCGAGCACCAGCAGCAGCGCTCAGTCCAGCTCTCCGTGCTCCCCCTCGAATGGCGCGGCGTCAAGATCAACCTGATCGACCCGCCCGGCCACCCCGACTTCGCCGCCGACCTGAGCGCCGCCCTGCACACCGCCGACGCCGCCGTCTTCGTGGTCTCCGCCACCGACCCGGTGACCGCCCCCACCCGCGCCCTGTGGCGCCAGTGCGCCGCCGAGAACATCCCCCGCGCCATCGCCGTCGCCAAACTCGACATCGCCCGCGGCAGCCTCGACGAGATCCTCACCGCCTGCCACGACGCCTTCGACCTGGGCCCCGACACCCTCCGGCCGCTCTTCCTCCCGGTCCACCACGACGGCCACCCCGACGGCAGCGTCGACCTCCTCACCGGCCACACCTACGGCCGCACCGACCCCCTCCCCGACACCGGGCCCGCCCGCGAGAGCCTCGTCGAAGCCATCTCCGGCCAGGACGACACCCTCATGGAGCACTACCTGGCCGGCGAAACCCTCGACACCGACGCCCTCGAAGCCGGCCTGCGCCGCGAAGTCCTCACCTGCGCCCTCCACCCCGCCGTCCCCACCAGCGAGCACGGCCTCGGCGCCACCGAACTCCTCGACCTCATCACCAGCACCTTCCCCGACCCCACCGCACGCACCCGCCCCGGCCCCGCCTGCGACCCCGACGCCCCCCTCGCCGCCCAGGTCGTCCGCGTCACCGGGGACGCCTACGTCGGCCGCATCAGCCTGCTGCGCGTCTGGGCCGGCACCCTGCGCCCGGACACCCGGATCCGCCTCACCGGCCCCCACCACCCCGCCGACCAGGACGGCGACGAGCGCGTCACCGCACTCACCAGTCCCTTCGGCAAACTCCAGCGCCCCGTCCCGCACGCCGTCGCCGGCGACCTCGTCTGCGTCGCCAAACTCACCACCGCCCGCTCCGGCGACACCGTCCAGGAACCCGGCCACCCCGTCGAACTCGACACCTGGCCGCTCCCCGACCCGCTGCTGCCGATCGCCGTCGAGGCCCACAGCAAGGCCGACGACGACAAGCTCTCCCAGGCCCTCGCCCGGCTCGCCGCCGAGGACCCGGCCGTGCGCCTCGAACAGAACCCCGACACCCACCAGCTCGTCCTCTGGTGCACCGGCGAGGCCCACGCCGAGACCCTCCTCGACCGCCTCCGCAACCGCTACGGCGTCCACGTCGACACCGTCGCCCACAAGGTCGCCCTGCGCGAGACCTTCGGCACCGCCGCGGCCGGCCACGGACGCCTCGTCAAACAGTCCGGCGGCCACGGCCAGTACGCCATCTGCGAGCTGGAGGTCGAACCCCTCCCCGCCGGCTCCGGCTTCGAGTTCCAGGAACACGTCGTCGGCGGCGCCGTCCCCAAGCACTTCATCCCCTCCGTCGAGAAGGGCGTCCGCGCCCAGCTCGCCAAGGGCGTCGCCACCGGCCACCCGCTCGTCGACATCCGGGTCACCCTCACCGACGGCAAGGCGCACTCCGTCGACTCCTCCGACTCCGCCTTCCAGAACGCCGCCGCCCTCGCCCTGCGCGACGCCGCCGAACACGCCGTCATCCGGCTCCTCGAACCCGTCGCCGCCGTCCGTGTCCTGCTGCCCGACGACTACCTCGGCGCCGTCCTCGGCGATCTCTCCGCCCGCCGCGGCCGCGTCCTCGGCACCGAGACCGCCGGCCCCGGCCTCACCCTGCTGCGCGCCGAGGTCCCCGAACTCGAACTCGCCCGCTACCCCGTCGACCTGCGCTCGCTCACCCACGGCACCGCCGAGTTCGCCCGCTCCCACCTGCGCCACGAACCCATGCCCGCCGCCCTCGCCGCCCGCTTCGCCGACCAGGACGACTGAACCGCCGGCAGCCGGTGCCCTGCCGTCAGCCCCCGGCCGTCAGCGCTGCGGCAGCGCGCAGGCCGCCGTCCCACCCGGCATCCGGTGCCGGTAACGCGCCACCCAGCGGTACACCAGCCCCGCCACCGGCCGCACCGGCGCCAGCGCCAGCACCCCGCCCAGGTACGCCCACGCCCCGCCCGAACGCATCAGCAGCCGCGCCACCGCCTGCGCCCCGCCGTACACCCGGCCGGCCGGGGTCACCCAGAGCACCTCGCGCTCCGCGCGCTCCCAGGACACCTCGCCACGCCCCCCAGCCAGGGTGTCCAGCCCTGCCAGGTCCGCGAACTGGAACGGCACCGCCTCCCAGCCGCCCGACGCCAGCGTCTGCCGCAGATAGCGCTCCGCCCAGGTCGCACACGTCGTGCAGAACGCGCAGTCCCCGTCGAAGACCAGAACCGGATCCGTCAGCGCATCGCTCTCCATACCGCCCATCGTGCCCCATCCCACCCGGCCGCAGGCTCCCGGGGCGCGTCGAACAGGCGAAACGTGGGCATCATGCCCCACGGGCCCGACGTGGCCCGTTCGTGACGCCAGTTCAGACGATCATCCGCGCACCGGTACCCCGGCGCGGTACCCTGCCGCAGGACAAGGGGAGGAGGGGACGCCACCGTGACCACACTCGACATGACCCCGGGTGCGCAGATACCCCGGACCGATGCCGGCCCGCAGACCGCCGGCACCCAGGCGCTCTCCTCGGCCGCGTACCGCGACGCCGAACTCACGGGCGACGCCGCCAAGCTCGACGGGGCCACCGCCAAGAAGGGCCGCTTCGCCCTCTTCGCGCCCAACTTCGGCGAGGCCTTCAGCAAGGCGCTCATCTCCCGCGCGCTCAACGGCGACCGCAAGCCCCTGGTGCCCGCCTTCGGCGTCGACACCCGCCAGGTCGTCGAGCACTGCCTCGCCGCCGAGGAGATCCGCCGCGGCCGCGACCGGCAGCTGTCCACCGTCTCCGTCGTCACCGGCCTGCTCTTCCTGCCCGGCACCCTGATCTGGCTCGGCGCCTTCCAGCTCCGCGCCTGGCTCAAGCGCGACAACCCCAAGAACGCCGGCGTGTACGGGGGCGTCGTCCTCTTCCTCGCCGCCGCCGTCGCCGTCCTGCTCGCGATCAAGCCCCCGGCCGGCGGCATCCTCGGCCTCTACCTGCGCATCGTCATGCTGGCCCCGGTCGTCGGCTGGTACCTCGCCAAGCGCATCGTCGTCCGCACCGCCCTCGACCTGCGCGGCCGCTGGCTGCAACTCGTCGAGGGCAACGCCGTCGCCGCGACCGTCCCGATGGCCGTCCCCCGCGACGACCTCGACAAGAAGGCCGCCGACCTGCGCGCCAAGCTCGGCCGACTGGAGTCCGAGCAGGAGACCAACGTCCAGCACTACGCCGGACCCAAGGGCATCCTCGGCGCCGGCCGCCGCTGGGGCGAGTGGAAGCTCATCGACACCCTGCGCCCCGCCGAGGGCCAGATCGACTTCCGCCAGTTCCACCCCTGGGACCTCGTCCGCAAGATCTCCGGCCACCTCAAGGCCCTCGGCATCAGCGAGGTCGCCAACAGCGGCATCCCCGACGTCCGGATCAAGCAGTGGGTCGTCTTCGAGGTCGGCGAGAACGCCGACGAGATCAGCCGCCCCGGCAGCGCCGACATGGACGGCGACCACATGCGCGACTTCGCCGTCCAGGCCATAGCCGACAAGCAGACCTTCGGCGGCGGCCCCCGGCACTACCTCGCCACCCAGTTCATCACCCACGACGGCAAGCTCGTACTGACCTTCACCGTCACCGTCGCCCTGCTCGCCAACACCCTCAACGTCACCGTCGCGGCCTTCGCGCTCGGCCCGATCAACGGCTACTTCTTCGACAAGCCCAAAGACAAGGAGAAGTCGGTCGCCAAGACCGTGCGGTTCTGGGAGGAGCGCACGGTCAAGCTCCCGCTGATCGACAACGACGAGGTCGTCCGGCAGGCCGTCCGCGCCCCCTTCTACCGGATGCCGAGCCTGCTGTCCTGGCTCGGCGGCGGCCTCGGCCTGCCCGAGCCCTTCGGCCTGCGGCACATCTGGGCCGGCCAGCCCTGGGACACCCGCACCATGGCCGACAACGCGCTCAACGTCTCGCACCCGGTGATCGGCGCCGTCCACACCGCGACGATGGAGTTCCTCGCCGAGCACGACCTCGACACCGAACGCGCCTTCAAGGGCCGCGCCGCCGGCCTCAAGGCCGAGGCCCAGGGCAGCCGGCCGTTCAAGGTCGACCGCTACGACGCCTGACCGGGCCGCCCCGCGACACAAAGAGAGCCCCCGCCGACCGTTTCCGGGTCGACGGGGGCTCTCCTCGTATCGGGCGCAAGCCCTAGTCCACCGGCCAGGCCTCGGCCAGCATCTTCCGGGTGTCCGCCAGCAGTTGCGGCAGCACCTTGGTGTGACCGACCACCGGCATGAAGTTGGTGTCCCCGCCCCAACGCGGCACCACGTGCTGGTGCAGATGCGCGGCGATACCGGCCCCCGCCGCGGCGCCCTGGTTCATCCCGATGTTGAAGCCGTGCGCGCCCGAGGCCGCGCGCAGCGCCGTCATCGCCTTCTTGGTGAACACCGCCAGCTCGGCCGTCTCCACCTCGTCCAGCTCGGTGTAGTCCGCCGCGTGCCGGTACGGGACCACCATCAGGTGCCCGCCGTTGTACGGGTACAGGTTGAGCACCGCGTACACCGCGTTCCCGCGCGCGACGACCAGCCCGTCCTCGTCGGTCAGCGACGGGATCGAGCAGAACGGACAGCCGTCGTCCGGAGCCGGGCCGGTGGGCTTGTTCTCGCCCTGGATGTAGGCCATCCGATGGGGGGTCCACAGGCGGCGGAAGCCGTCCGGCTCCCCGACGCCCCGCTGCAGTTCCGGCTCAGTCGTCATGCTGATCAGCATATTCGCCCGCCCCCGCTTGCAAAGCGCGCGGGGCGGACTCCCGAAGGAGCCCGCCCCGCGCACACAGTCGGGTCAGACCTGGATCCGGCGCTCCACCGCGTCCACGATCTCCTGCACGGCCTCGGCCAGCGGGACGCCGTTCTTCTGCTCCCCGTTGCGGTAGCGGAAGGAGACCGCACCCGCCTCGACGTCGTCGTTGCCGGCGATCAGCATGAACGGGACCTTGGTCTTCTGGGCGTTCCTGATCTTCTTCTGCATCCGGTCGTCCGAGGTGTCCACCTCGACCCGGATCCCGCGCTTCTTCAGCTCGGCCGCGACCTCCAGCAGGTACGGCACGTGCTCGTCGGTGATCGGGATACCGGTGACGGTGACCGGGGCCAGCCACGGCGGCATGGCGCCGGCGTAGTGCTCAAGCAGCACCGCGAAGAACCGCTCGATCGAGCCGAACAGCGCCCGGTGGATCATGACCGGCCGCTGGCGCGAGCCGTCCGCCGAGGTGTACTCGAGGTCGAAACGCTCGGGCAGGTTGAAGTCCAGCTGGATGGTCGACATCTGCCAGGTACGGCCGATGGCGTCCTTGGCCTGCACCGAGATCTTCGGGCCGTAGAAGGCCGCGCCGCCCGGGTCCGGGACCAGCGGCAGGCCCTGCTTCTCGGCCACCGCGGCGAGGACGGCGGTGGCCTCCTCCCAGGCGTCGTCGCTGCCGACGAACTTCTCCGGGTCCTTGGTGGACAGCTCCAGGTAGAAGTCGGTCAGGCCGTAGTCGCGCAGCAGGTTGAGCACGAAGGTGAGGGTCGAGTCGAGCTCGTCCGCCATCTGCTCGCGGGTGCAGTAGATGTGCGCGTCGTCCTGGGTGAAGCCGCGGGCGCGGGTCAGGCCGTGCACCACGCCGGACTTCTCGTACCGGTACACGGTGCCGAACTCGAACAGGCGCAGCGGCAGTTCACGGTACGAGCGGCCGCGCGCGTCGAAGATCAGGTTGTGCATCGGGCAGTTCATCGGCTTGAGGTAGTAGTCCACGCCCTCGTCGAGCTGCATGGGCGGGTACATACCGTCCGCGTACCAGTCCAGGTGGCCGCTCTTCTCGAACAGCTTCCCCTTGGTGGCGTGCGGGGTGTAGACGAACTCGTAGCCCTCCTCCTCGTGCCGGCGGCGCGAGTAGTCCTCCATGGCGCGGCGGATGATGCCGCCCTTGGGGTGGAAGACGGCGAGGCCGGAGCCGATCTCCTCGGGGATGGAGAAGAGGTCGAGCTCGTTGCCGAGCTTGCGGTGGTCGCGCTTGGCGGCCTCCTCCAGGAACTCCAGGTGCGCCTTGAGCTCGTCCTTGCTCGGCCAGGCGGTCCCGTAGAGGCGCTGGAGCATCGGATTCTTCTCGCTGCCGCGCCAGTAGGCGGCGGCCGAGCGCATGATCTTGAACGCCGGGATCATCCGGGTGCTGGGCAGGTGCGGGCCGCGGCAGAGGTCGCCCCAGCACAGCTCGCCGCTCTTGGCGTCCAGGTTGTCGTAGATGGTGAGCTCGCCGGCGCCGACCTCGACGTCGGCGCCCTCGCCGGCGGTGGCGGCGGAGCCCTTGAGGCCGATCAGCTCCAGCTTGTACGGCTCGCCGGACAGCTCCTCGCGGGCCGCCTCGTCGGTGACGACGCGGCGCGAGAAGCGCTGGCCCTTCTTGATGATCTCCTGCATCTTCTTCTCGATGGCCTTGAGGTCATCGGGGTGGAACGGCTTCTCGACGTCGAAGTCGTAGTAGAAGCCGTCCTTGACCGGCGGGCCGATGCCGAGCTTGGCCTCCGGGAAGAGCTGCTGCACGGCCTGGGCCATCACGTGCGCGGTGGAGTGGCGCAGGATGTCGAGGCCGTCGGGGCTGCCGATCACGACCGGCTCGACCTCGTCGCCGTCCTGGACGGCGTAGGCGAGGTCCTTGAGCTGGCCGGCGACCTTGGCCGCGATGATCGAGCGGTCGTCCGCGAAGAGCTCGGCGGCCGTGGTGCCCGTGGTCACCACGCGCTCTTCCCGATCGGGTTCGCGGTTGATGATTACCCGGACGTCCGTCACCGGTCTCTCCTGACGTGCTGGATTCAGAGGACGCAGCACAGCGCTGCGTCTGACGATGGTACCGAGACCGGTGGCCCCACCGTCACCTCCGTACCCCTCCTATGCCTCCCTCCCCTCCCCCAGGGTCTTGAGCAGCCGCTCGCGCTCGGCGTCCTCCAGTCCGCAGGGCTCCGGGCCGGAGGGCCGGGTGAGGCGGCGGAAGCCGCCGCGCCGTTCCAGCCGGCCGCCGATCCGCACGGGGGTGCCGGCCAGGTGGGCCTCGGCGGCGAGCCGATAGGCGGCGTCGGGCAGCCGCACCTTGACCTCGTCGACCTCGGCGCCGCCGAGCACCCGCAGCCGGACGCTTCCGGGCCCGGCGGGGTCGGCCCGCTTGAGCCGGACCACGAGGCCGACCAGGGTGACGGCGACGGCGGGTTCGAGACGTTCGAGCAGTTCGGCGGCCTCGGCCAGGGCGGGCAGGTCGCCGGGCGAGAACTCGACGGCCGTCCGGCGGTCGCCGAAGCCGCCCGGGGTGCCGGCGGCGGCCGACCAGGCGACGGTGAAGCGGCTCGCGGTCGCGCCGCGCACGAGGTCCTGGACCGCGTCGACCAGCTCGCGGCTGACCCCGGACTGGACGGCGTTCTCGAAGGCCTCGGCGCCGCCGCTGACCCGGCGGTAGTCGACGGCGTCGCGCAGCGCCTCCAGGGCGCGGACCAGGGTGGTGATCGCCGCCCGGCCCTCGGGGGCGGGGCTGTGGGCGGTGAGCCCGGGGCCGTCGGCGACCACCAGGACCCGCTCCAGGAAGTCGCCGGCCCAGGTGTCCAGGCGGGCACCGAAGTAGGCGGCGCGGGTGCGGCCGGCCTTGGCGCCGGCGGCGAGCATGGCGCGGGCGGCCCGCCGGAGCCGTTCGGTCTCCTCCCAGGGCGCGGTGCCGGGGGTGGCGGCGCCGGGCGGTCCGGCCGGGTCGCGGTGCCAGTGCAGCTCGTCGCCGGGGACGGCGAGGGCGAGCAGGATGGCCCGGGCGGAGGGGCTGGCGGAGCGGGAGAGCGCGGTGACGGCGTCGGTGAGCAGGTCGACCGCGTCGTCGAAGCCGTCTCCGGCGGGGACGAGCAGGCTGACGCCGGGGTCGGTGCCCTCGGGGGGCGTCCAGCGCCCGTAGCGGGCGGAGGGTCCGCCGCGCCGGACCCAGCCGTGCCGGGCGAGCAGAGTGGCGAGCACCGCGGGGTCGACGGCGGCCGGATCGGGCAGCGGCCCGGTCTGCGGCGGTTCGCCGGGCGCGGGGCGCAACGGCCCGTGGGGCAGTGTCATGGAGCGGCTCCTCCCGGCCGGGGGCCGGGCCGTCACGGGCTGCCGCCCGCTCCGACCCTGGCCATGATGTCGCACAGGGCGCGGTCGTCGAAGACCTTCGCGGTGGGGACGCGGACGTTGGTCCGGCGCTGCCCGGTGACGGGGTGGCCGGCCAGGTTGACCCAGTAGCAGCAGTGCCGCAGCTCCAGCGCGTCGGGCCGGGCGGCGAGCCAGCGGTCCACGCGGCGGGGCAGCAGCATGACGACGAGGATCCGGGGCACCGCGACCCGGGGCCGGGCGAGCTTGCGCAGGTGGTCGTTGTCCAGGGTGAAGGAGAAGAAGGCGCCGCGCGGGTCGGGCGCGATCTGCTGGGTGGCCTTCAGCTGGATCTTGACGGTGACCTCGTCGTCGACCTCGTGGCTGCGCGAGCCGTGGCTGACCTGCCAGTCGATGCCGTTGTCCGGGAACGGCTGCGAGAGCGAGCAGCCGGCCGCGGCGACGACCGCGTGCAGATAGCCGACCTGCAGGGTCTCCATGCAGGCCGTCACCGCCAGATCGCCCCGCAGGACGGCCGCCGCCTCGTCGGGCTGCGGCTGCGTCAGCGCCATGACCGTCCGTCCCTCCCCCGTCCCCCCGGCCGGTCCGGATTCGAACGCGGCACCCGTGGGCAGGGTGCCCGGCCGGTGTGCCGCCAAACGGTTGAGGGGGTGTCAGGGGCGGGTATCACCGGGGCGGGAACACGCTGTTTTCGAGGGGCAGTCATGCAGCAGCACTGGTTCACCGGCCCGCTCGCCTCCTTCGACACCGAGACCACCGGCGTGGACGTCGAGTCCGATCGCATCGTCTCGGCCGCCCTGGTCGTCCAGTCCGCCCCGGGCGCGGCCCCGGTGGCGACCAGTTGGCTCGCCGATCCCGGCGTGCCGATACCCGACGGGGCCCGCGCGGTGCACGGGATAGACGACGCGAAGGTGCGGGCGTTCGGGCGCCCGGCGGCGGTGGTGGTGGCCGAGGTGGCCGCCGCGCTGGCCGAACAGGCCCGGGCCGGGCGGCCGGTGGTGGTGATGAACGCGCCGTACGACCTGACACTGCTGGACCGCGAGCTGCGCCGGCACCGGGGGACGTCGCTGGCCGAGGCGACCGGTCCGGCGGCGCTGCTGGTGCTGGACCCGCGGGTGCTGGACAAGCATGTGGACCGCTACCGCCGGGGCCGGCGGACGCTGACGGACCTCTGCGCGCACTACGGGGTCGAGCTGACCGGGGCGCACGAGGCGGCGGCGGACGCGACGGCGGCGCTGGAGCTGGTGCGGGCGGTCGGCGCCCGGTACCCGGGGGCGCTGGGCGGGCTGACGGTGGGCGAGCTGCATCTGCGGCAGGCGGTCTGGCACGCGGCGCAGGCCCGGGGGCTGCAGGCCTGGTTCGACCGGTCGGGGGCGGACGAGCGGGTGGACCTGTCCTGGCCGATGCGCCCGGCCCGGTGCGGTTGCGGGCGGCGGCTGTCGCCGGAGCACGACTGCCAGGTGGCCGCGTAGGGGCCTGCCCGGTCCGCGGCGGCCCGACGCGCACGAAACGCCGCAGGCCCTGACCGGTATCCCGGTCAGGGCCTGCGTGCTGTCCGGTGGGCGATACTGGGATCGAACCAGTGACCCCTTCGGTGTGAACGAAGTGCTCTCCCGCTGAGCTAATCGCCCGGGCAACGAGAAGAACTGTAGCACCATTCGGGGGGTGCCGTACAACTCGTTCGGGGAGTGCCGCCCGACGCACCCACAGAACTCCCGCACCGTGCGGAAGATGACTGTGCCTCAGGACATTCCCCGACACCGTTCACCGGATTGCGGGAAATACATGTAAGGCCCAGCCGATAATCGGCTGGGCCTCACATATCACAATGCATTCCGGTGGGCGATACTGGGATCGAACCAGTGACCCCTTCGGTGTGAACGAAGTGCTCTCCCGCTGAGCTAATCGCCCGGGTGCAGGGAAAACATTACCGCATCCCCGAGGGTGGTCCGAACCGCTCTCCCCGGCGACGCCCTCACCCGGACGGCCCCGCCCGGCGGGCGGGCGGGCGGACGGCTCAGTCCTCGTGGATCTTCCAGGGCATGACCAGCCCGTACTTCCACAGGTACCAGCCGCCGAGCGCGGCGATCAGCACCAGGCCGATCGCGGTGAGCGTCAGATTGCGCCGCCGGACCTTCGGGTCCAGGGCCTTCTGGGCCGCCTCGGCCACCTTGCGGCGGGTCCAGCGCAGCGCCAGCTGGGCCCAGACGAACTCGGTCGCCCAGATACCCATGCCGAGGAAGATCACCACCCAGCCCGGTCCCGGCAGCGGCAGCATGACCACGCCGAGCGCCACGACGGCGAGGCCGACCAGGAAGACGGCGACCTGCCAGCTCAGGTGCAGCGGGCGGGAGCGGCGGATGAAGCGCGGGGCCCGCGAGCCGAGCGGCCTGCCGCCGTCCGCACCGGCCTCCGCCGCCCCCTCCGAGCCGGAGCCCCCGCCCTCGTCGTCCGCCCCCGTCGGCACCCCCGTGTCGTCCGGCACGATCGCATCCCCCGTTCCGGTGTTCCCGCCCGCGTCACCGCGTGCCTTGTCGCTTCGCACAGTCATGCCAGGAAACTAACCGAGAAGGGCTCCGGTAATCGCCCGGAGGCCGGTCTGTGGCGATTCCGCAATGCGCCGTAAGGGGTACGACTCGCGCCCGAATCGGGACAGAGGGGTTTACATCGGTCTTGGAGGTGGGATGGTCCGTTCGCCGACGTGCGATTCCCCGAGCGCACACTGAGCGAAAGGCCATGGCGCTTATGAACACCACGGTCAGCTGCGAGCTGCACCTGCGCCTCATCGTGTCCAGCGAGTCCTCACTGCCCGTCCCCGCGGGCCTGCGCTACGACACCGCCGACCCCTATGCCGTGCACGCCACGTTCCACACCGGCGCCGACGAGACCGTGGAGTGGGTGTTCGCCCGAGATCTCCTTGCGGAGGGGCTGCACCGACCCACCGGTACCGGCGACGTCAGGGTCTGGCCGTCGCGCAGTCACGGGCAAGGGGTGGTCTGCATCGCCCTGAGCTCTCCGGAAGGAGAAGCCCTGCTGGAAGCCCCGGCCCGAGCGCTTGAGTCGTTCCTCAAGCGGACGGACGCCGCCGTGCCACCCGGCACCGAACACCGTCACTTCGACCTCGACCGGGAGCTGTCCCACATCCTCGCCGAAAGCTGACCGACCGGAGGCGGTCACGCCCCGCTGTCGGCGGGGTCGTCACCCCTGCCGTCACCGCAGCCGTCCTACTCGGGGGCACGGCAGCACACTCAGCCGCGCACGACGCGGTCTCGGGGCCGGTGATGAAACGGTTCACCCCGACCGGGGTGGGCCCGCCAGCACCGCACGCGCCCGGCACCGGAGCCGGCCATCCGCACGGGTGGCCGGCCTCGCTGTCGGGCGCGACCGTTTTCCCGCCGCTCGTTCCCCCGGTTCCTTTCCCCGCCCGCACGGACGGCCGTGCCCCGGGACGCGGCGCCGACTGCCCGGGAGTCCGCCCCGGCGGGCACCACTCGACCCGGCCCCCGGAGGAAACTCCGTACAGACCTACGGAATCCGTACGCGTCTTCGAAGCAAGCCACCGCCGGACCCCTCGCCGCCCCGGTAAGGTCTGGGAATGACCCGTAGTCGCGGGGTGCCCACGGCCCCCTCCGCACGAGGAGCCTCCACGTGCTGATCACCCATGACACCGAGTGCGCCCTGAGCATCCTCGTCGAGCTGCTCAACACCGCACCCGAGGTGTGCGGCACCGAACTGCTGCCCGACACCGCGGCGCTCGACGCCTTCGTGGTCCGGCAGGAGATCAGCGAGGTCGACTCCCTCACCGAGGACGACCTGCGCCAGGTGCACGAGCTGCGCTCCCGGCTGCGCGAGGTCTTCGGCACCGAGTCCACCGAAGAGGCCGCCGAGCAGGTGAACGCCCTGGTCGCGGCCGCCGGGACGACACCCCGGCTGACCAACCACGACCACCACGGGTGGCACATCCACTACTTCGCGCCGCACGCCGCGCTCGGCGACCACCTGGCCGCCGAACTGGGCATGGCGCTGGCCTTCATCCTCACCGCCGGCGAGCGCGAGCGGCTGCGCCGCTGCGAGGCGCCGGACTGCGCGAGGGTCTTCGTGGACCTCTCGCGCAACCGCTCGCGCCGCTACTGCGACAGCCGCACCTGCGGGAACCGGCTGCACGTCGCCGCGTACCGGGCCCGCCAGCGCTCCGCGGAAGCGGTGCCCTCGGCCTGAGCGGTCGGGGCCCCGGGTACCGGGAGCGGCGCGGTCAGAGGCCGCGCCGGCGCAGGATCTCCTCAATGTCGGCGAACTCGTCCAGACCGTCGTCGCCCTTGCCAGGCTTACCGCCCTTGCCCGGCTTCCCGGCCTTGCCCGCCCTGCCCTGCTCGGC
>NZ_JZWY01000050.1:0-4557 GCF_000966955.1 Streptomyces sp. NRRL S-495 | reverse complement strand
CTGCCCGCCCTGCCCTGCTCGGCCCGGGCGGCCTCCTCCGCGCGCTTCGGGACCGGCCCGGCGGCCGGGGTGCCGGCGGCGGGGGCCACGGCGGGCCTGGCCGGCGCGGGCCCGGCGGCCGCCGGCCGGGACTCGCTCCCCCCGGCCACGGCCCCGCGACGGCCCACCCAGCGGGTGGCGGCCAGCAGACCGGCCGAGACACCCAGCAGCACGATGCCGGTCCACACCCGGGGATCGAACACGAGCTTGGTCGCCCAGTCGGCCACCTCGTCGCCGATCGTCCGGGCCACCGGGAACAGGCCGGTCAGATAGAGGCCCAGCGGCAGCAGCGCGACGGCGAACCAGCGGGTCGCGGAGAGGAAGCGCCGACGGTAGGCCCGCAGGCCCGCCACGGCCACCCCGGCCGCCGTGAGCACGACACTGACCGCCGCCGTCAGCACGGCCGCCTCCCCTCGCCCGTCGCCGCCGCCCCGGTGCCCGGGACCGTCCTGCTGGTCGGGGCCGTCGCGGCCGTCACCGCCGCCCCGTCGGTCGGAGTCGTCATCCCGTCGGACCTCCCGTCGCTCCCGGTCTGGCCGGGCCCGGCCGCCGACTGTCCTGGCGGGGGCCCCACAGGTGGAACACTGAAGGCATGATCGAAGGTTCCCTCCCCCGTCTCGAGTTCTGGTGCGAACTCCAGTGCCCGGACTGCCGCACCGCCCTGGACGACGTCCGCGAGCTGCGCGCCCGCTACGGCGACGCCCTGCCGATCGAGCTGCGGCACTTCCCGCTCGAGAAGCACAAGCACGCCTACGCCGCCGCCGAGGCCGCCGAGGAGGCGTTCGCCCAGGGCCTGGGCTGGCCCTTCGTCGAGGCGCTGCTCGCCCGGACCGAGGACCTCTCCGCGCGCGGCACCGAGGTGCTGCTCGAGGTCGCCCGCGAGGTCGGGGTCGACCCCGAGGAGGTGGACACCGCGCTGGTGGACGGCCGGCACATGCTCACCGTCGACGCCGACCAGGCGGAGGGCCGGGCGATCGGTGTGAAGGGCACGCCGACCTATGTGATCGCCGGGCAGCGGTTCGACGGCGGGCAGAGCCAGGACGGCCTGCTGGAGCGCCTCGTCGCCGCCGTCGAGGCCGCCCGGGCGTCCCGCACCGCCTGACCCGCACTGCCCGACCTCACCGCCGGCTCACAGGAGCTGCTTGCCGTAGACCCGGTTGGTGACCCGGTAGCCGAGCGAGTCGTACAGCCGGACCGCGACCTCGTTGCCGCTGAAGACGTTCAGCCCGAGGTCGCGGACCCCGGCGGCCAGGCACTCCCGCTCCGCGAGCCGCATCAGCGTCCGCCCGTGCCCGCGCCCCCGGTGGGCGTCGGCCACCTCCACTACCATCACCCAGCCGAGCGGCGCACCGTCCGACAGCTCACGGATCCGCAGCGCCAGCCAGAGCGACCCCAGCGGCTCCTCCCCCGCCCCGTGCAGCCGGCGCAGCGCCACACCCGGGGTGCCGGCCCCCTGCGGCAGCAGCTTCAGATGGTCGGCCTCGGCCTTGGCGCGGGCCTGCTCCTCGCCCAGCCCGGAGGCCAGCAGATCGCGCACATAGCCCGCCTTGGCCTCGGCCAGCCAGGCCGGGAACGCGGCCTCGTCGATCGGGCGGGCGGCGACGCCCCCCGGCAGCGCGGGCGGCCCGTCCAGCCGCTTGACCATGTTCCGCATCCGCTCGGTGTAGCCGAGGGTCACCGCGAGCGAGCGCGCGATCCGCGCGGTCTCCGGGATGTCCGCGTCCACCCGGACGCAGCCCCAGCCCCGCAGCACCTCCTCGGCGGCCAGCGCGGCGATCGTCCCCCGGCCCCGGCCGCGCCCGCTGCGCACCTCCAACTCGGCTATCTCGCCCCAGAGTCGGTCGCCCCGGGGGACCGCCGTGGTGCGCAGCCCGCCGACCGGGCGGCCGTTGACGCAGATCTGCCAGCGTCTGGTCCGGCCGCCCGCGGCGGTGGGGGTCTCCTGGCTCTCGGGGCGCAGCGTGATGGTCATGTCCCGCTCCCTTCCCCGCCGTCCGGGTCTTCTACCGGCCGGGGCGCCTCGGGCGTGCCCGGCGGGATCCCTGCGTACCCGGTGTCCGGGGGCTGTCAGGGGTCGAGGTCGTCGCCGCTGTGCCGGGCGAAGGCCGCCATGGCGTCGAGCGTGACCGGGCCGGGGCCGGGGAGTTCCCGGTCGTCGACCCGGGTGACGGCCTGGACGTCGCGCAGGGAGGAGGTGAGGAAGACCTCCTCGGCCTGCTGGAGGGCGTCCAGCGGCAGGTCGGCCTCCTCGGCGCCGCACCAGTCGACGACGAGCTGCCGGGTGATGCCGGCCAGGCAGCCGGAGGCGAGCGGCGGGGTGAGCAGTCGGCCGTCGAGGACGACGAAGACATTGGAGCCGGTGCCTTCGCAGAGCCGGCCGGCGGTGTTGGCGAGCAGTGCCTCGGAGGCGCCGACGCGGTGGGCGGCGGCGAGGGCGACGACGTTCTCGGCGTAGGAGGTGGTCTTGAGGCCGGCGACGGCGCTGTGCTCGTTGCGGCGCCAGGGGACGACCGCGACGGCGGTGGTGTCGGGGCGGCGGGCGGCGGTGCCGAGGGAGGCCACCAGGGTGGGGGCGCCGTCGCCGCGTTCGGAGCCGAGCGGCGCCCTGCCGCCGGTGTAGGTGAGGCGCAGTCGGCCGAGGGGCATCGGGTTGGCGGCGAGGACGGTGGCGCACGCCTTGCGGACCAGGTCGTGGTCGGGGTCGGGCAGTCCGAGGCCGCGGGCGGAGCGGGTGAGCCGGTCGAGGTGGCGGGTGAGCGCGAAGGGCCGGCCGTCGACGGTCTTCATGGTCTCGAAGACGCCGTCGCCGGTGGTGAGTCCGTGGTCGAGGACGGACAGGGCCGGGTCCGCGGAGTCGACGAGGGCGCCGTTGACCCAGCTGGTGGTCGGGTGCTGCATCGCGGGGGGCTCCTCGCGGGACGGGCACGGGCCGGCCGGTCCGGGTGGCGGCCGGTCCGGTCCGTGTCGGGTTCAGTCGGTGTCGGAGTACGTCTCGGCACCCGACGCTATCGCGACCAGGCGGGCCGCCTTCAGTTCGGTTTCCGCCCATTCCCGTTCGGGGTCGGAGTCCCAGGTGATGCCGGCGCCGGTGCCGAAGCGCAGCTCGGGTGCCGCCGGGTCGGTCCGGTCGATCCAGAACGTGCGGATGCCGACGGCGAGTTCGGCCTGGCCCCGGTCGGCGTCGACCCAGCCGACGGCGCCGCAGTAGGGGCCGCGCGGCGCGGTCTCCAGGGCCTCGATGATCCGCAGAGCGCTGGACTTGGGGGCGCCGGTGACGGATCCGGGCGGGAAGGTGGCGGAGAACAGCGCGGGCCAGCCGGCGTCCTCGCGCAGGGTGCCTTCGACGGTGGAGACCAGGTGGACCAGGCCGGGGTGCTTCTCGACCGCGCACAGGTCGGGCACGGTGACGCTGCCGGTGGCGCAGACCCGGCCGAGGTCGTTGCGGACCAGGTCGACGATCATCACGTTCTCGGCGTGGTCCTTGTCGAGCAGGTCGTGCTCGGTGCGGCCGGTGCCCTTGATCGGGCCGGAGGCGACGGTGCGGCCGGTGCGGCGCAGATAGAGCTCCGGCGAGGCGGTGGCGATCTCCACGCCGTGGCCGGGCAGCCGGATCGTTCCGGCGTAGGGGGCCGGGTTGCCGTGGGCGAGCAGGCCGGTGAGGGCGTCGATGTCGGAGCGGTCCGGGTCGGGCAGCGGGGCGGAGAGCACCCGGCAGAGGTTGGCCTGGTAGACCTCGCCGGCGGCGATGTGCTCGCGGATCCGGCGGACGCCCCCGGTGTAGGCGACGCGGTCGAGCGAGCTGCGCCAGCTGCCGGCGGCCGGGCCGAGCCAGCCGGCGCCGGAGGGTGCGGCCGGGGCCGGGCGGACGTCGTCGAAGCGGGCGCAGGTGAGCCGGCCCTCGAAGTCGTGGGCGACGGCCCACCAGCCGGTGGAGTCCAGCGCGGCCGGGTCCGAGGTGATGTCGCGCAGTCCGGTGGCGACGCGGCCGCCGAAGCGGGCGAGGGGCTGGTGGGGGGCGGGGTGGCCGGACACGGTTCTCCTGCACAGGGCTTTGCGAGGTTGCGGTGCCTGAAGTGTAGGTCGAGGGGAGTGAGCAGAGTCGGGCGTCGCGCGGGCGTACGCCGGGTGACCTGCGGGTGTCACTCAGGGTGCTCCGTCGCCCCCGTTGGGTCCGTCCGGGGCGGTCGGAGCCGGGGCGGCCGGGGGGCGCCGGGCGGGGACCCCGGGGGCACGCTGCGGGAACGGATTTTTAGCTGGCCCGGGAATCCGCTAGAGTTCAACACGTCGCCAGGGAGCGCAGCCGGGAAAACCGGCGAAGATCCCCGGGAGACAGGCGGACGTGGCTCAGTTGGTAGAGCATCACCTTGCCAAGGTGAGGGTCGCGAGTTCGAATCTCGTCGTCCGCTCGCAGTAGCGAGCACAACTCAATAGTTCCATCCTGCGGACGTGGCTCAGTTGGTAGAGCATCACCTTGCCAAGGTGAGGGTCGCGAGTTCGAATCTCGTCGTCCGCTCCAGT
>NZ_JZWY01000049.1:0-206 GCF_000966955.1 Streptomyces sp. NRRL S-495 | reverse complement strand
GACGAAGGACAGTGTAAGATCGTCCTTCGAGTGTTGCCTGGTGGAGTGGCCGAGAGGCGAGGCAACGGCCTGCAAAGCCGTGTACACGGGTTCAAATCCCGTCTCCACCTCCAAGAGGATCACCCGGTTCTTCCGGGTGTCCTCCCCGCGCGATTAGCTCAGCGGGAGAGCACTACCTTGACACGGTAGGGGTCACTGGTTCAATC
>NZ_JZWY01000070.1:0-268 GCF_000966955.1 Streptomyces sp. NRRL S-495 | reverse complement strand
CACCACCCTCCTCACCACCGGCCACCGCGTCTTCGTCGAAACCAGCCCCCACCCCGTCCTGCTCGGTGCGGTGGCCCAGAACGCCGGCCACCACCGGATCGCCGGGGTGACGGCGGTCGGCACGCTGCGCCGCCAGGAGCACGAGCCGGCGCAGCTGCTGCGGAACGCGGCGGAGGTGTTCGCCGTCGGCGTGGACGTCGACTGGACACCCTGGATCGGAACGGGCAACCTCACCGACCTCCCCACCTACGCCTTCCAGCACCGCCGG
>NZ_JZWY01000069.1:0-3453 GCF_000966955.1 Streptomyces sp. NRRL S-495 | reverse complement strand
TTCTGGCAGCCCGCCGCCGCCACGGCCACCGACGTCGGCACGGCCGGGCTGGGCCCGGTGCGGCACCCGCTGCTCGGCGCCGCGCTGCCGCTGGCCGGCGGCGACGACCTCGTCCTGACCGGGCGGATCTCCCGGACCGGCCACCCGTGGCTGGCGGACCACGGTGTCTTCGGCACGGTCATCCTGCCGGGCACCGCGTTCGTCGAACTCGTGCTCAGGGCGGGCGAGGAGGTCGGCCTGCGGGCCGTGCGCGAACTGACCCTGCACGCGCCGCTGCCGCTGCCCGAGCACGGCGAGGTGGACCTCCAGGTGCAGGTGGGCGCGGCGGACGGGCGCGGTGTGCGGCCGGTCGACGTCTACGCCCGGCCGCGCCGCTCCGACGGTGCGCCGGAGTGGACCCACCACGCGAGCGCCGTGCTGACCGGCGAGGAGGCCGAGGTCGCCGGGGAGGCCGGGGAGGCTGTCGCCCCCGCCGGGGCCGCGTGGCCGCCCGCCGGGGCGCAGCGACTGGACGTGGACGCCCACCACGACGCGATGGCCGCCCTCGGCCTGGAGTACGGCCCGGCCTTCCAGGGCCTGTCGGACGTCTGGCGGTCCGGGGACGCGATCCTCGCGCAGGTCACCCTGCCGGGCCGGCAGGCGGAGGAGGCCGCCGCGTTCGGTGTGCACCCCGCCCTGCTGGACGCGGCCCTTCAGGCCGCCGCGGTGGACACGGCGGACGGCCCGGCGCCGCTGCCGTTCTCCTTCGGTTCGGTCGCCCTGTTCGGGCGGGGGGCGAGCGAGGCGCGGGTGCGGATCACGCCCGCCGGTCCGGACACCTTCACCGTGGAGCTGGCCGACCGCTCCGGGGCGCCGCTCGTGCGGATCGACTCGCTGCTGGTCCGCCGGGTGACGGCGGGTGAGCTCGCCACCGGGCAGGGCGGCAGCACGGCGCTGCTGTCCGTCGCCTGGTCCCCGCTGGACCCCGCGCCCGACGCCCACGGCGCCGACACCGAGTCCGGCACCGACGAGGAGTCGACGCTCCTGGTGGTCGGCGACGGCCCGGCGGAGGCCGACGGGCCCGCCCGGGCCCGGGCGGTGCTGGAACGGACCCTGGAGCAGCTGCGCGAGTGGCTGGCCCAGGACCGGCCGGCCGGGGCGCGCCTGGTCGTGGTGACCCGCCGCGCCGTGCCCACCGGCGCCGAGCCGGACGGCGCCGCCGTCCACCTGGACCACGCTCCGGTGTGGGGCCTGGCCCGGGCGGCCCGGGCGGAGAACCCGGGCCGGATCGTCCTGGTCGACGTCGACACGGACGACGCGGAACCGGTCGACGAGGCGGCGGTGCGCGCCGCCGTGCGGTCGGGCCGGCCCGAACTCGCCCTGCGGGGCGGGCGGGTGTACGCGCCGGAGCTTCGGCGCGGCACGGCCGAGCCGGGCGGCGACCCGGCCGCGGCCCTGGGCACCGGCACCGTGCTGATCACCGGCGGGACGAGCGGTCTGGGCGCGCAGGTGGCCCGGCACGCCGCCGCGCTGGGCGCCCGCCACCTGCTGCTGCTCTCCCGGCGCGGCCCCGGCGCCGAGGGCGCCGAGGAGCTGCGGGCCGAGCTCGCGGCCACCGGGACGCGGGTCACCGTGCGGGCCTGCGACGTGGCCGACCGGGAGCAGCTGGCGGCGGTGCTGCGGGAGATCCCGGAGGAGTTCCCGCTGACCGCCGTCGTGCACTCCTCGGGTGTGCTGCGCGACGGGCTGCTCGGTTCGATCGGCGCGGACGACCTGGACGCGGTGCTGCGGCCGAAGATCGACGCGGTCTGGCACCTGCACGAGCTGACCGCCGGGGCGCAGCTGTCGGCGTTCGTGGCCTTCTCCTCGGTCGCGGGCGTGCTGGGCGGCGCCGGGCAGGGCGGCTACGCGGCCGCGAACGCCTTCCTCGACGCCCTGATGCAGCAGCGCCGTCGCACCGGCCGGCCCGGTCTGTCGGTGGCCTGGGGCCTGTGGGCCGAGGCGACCGGGATGACCGGGCACCTCGACCGGGCGGACCTGGAGCGGATCAACCGCGGCGGGATCACCGCGCTCGGCACCGCGCAGGGCCTCGGTCTGCTGGACGCCGCGCTGACCGGCGACCCGGGTGACGGGCTGCTGCTCGCGGTGGCCCTGAACGAGCCGGTGCTGCGCGCGACCGAGCCGGGCCTGCTGCCGCCGCTGCTGGCCGGGCTCTTCCCGCCGCGCCGGCGGGCCGGGGTGGCCAGGGCCGGGAGGTCCGCCGGGTCCGACGGGCGTCCCGCGCTCGACTCCCGGGAGGCGGCGGTGGACCGGCTGCGCTACCGGTTCGCCCGCACCATGGGGTTCGACACGGCGGAGCTGGACATCGCCGCGCCGCTGGTCGGCCAGGGCCTGGACTCGGTGATGGCCATGCAGATCCGCGGCCTCATCGAGTCGGACTTCGGGCAGACGCTGCCGGTCGCCTCGATGTTCAACGGCGCCAGCGTGGAGAGCATCGCCGACCGGCTGATGGCCGGGGCCGGCGAGGCCGGGCAGGCCGGCGCCGAGGCGCCCGCGGAGGACCGGGAGGCGCCGGAACTCGTCCGCCACCCGGCCACCCGGGACGTGGTCCGGCTGCTCCGGGCCGAGCAGCAGGGCACCCCGGGCGTCACCCACCACATCGGGCTGGCGGTGCGACTGTCCGCCCCGACCACGCCGGAACGGCTCGCCGGAGCGGTCGCCGCCCTGGCCGGACGGCATGCCGCGCTGCGGACGGCGATCGTGCCGCACGCCGAGGACGGGCAGCAGCTGGAGGTCCGGCGCGGCGTGCCCGACGGGCTGCTGCGCTGGTCGGCGGTGGACGAAGACACCAGCGTGGACGACCGGCTGCGCGAGCTGATGGAGCCGCCGTTCGACCTCGCGACGGCCTCGTTGTGGCGGTTCGAACTGCTCGCCCGCCCCTCCGGGGAGCAGGTGCTGGTCTTCGGCGCGCACCACGCCGTCTCCGACCTGGCCTCGCTGATGCTGGTGGCGCACGAGCTGGACGCGGGCCTCGGCACGGACCAGGAAACCGGCCGGGACACCGGCCCGGACGCCGCGCCCGCCGTCGTCTCCAACCGGGACATCGACCTGCTGCTGCGCGCCCAGGCGGCGCGCCCGGCCGGGGACCGCAGCCCCTCGGCCGACTGGCGCGCCGACTTCACCGGCGCGCGGCGGCTGGACCTCGAACTGGCCCACCCCCGCCCGGAGAAGCGCTCCTACCGGTCCGCCACCCACCTGGTGGAGCTGCCGGCCGAGCTCCAGGAGCGGGTGGCCGCCGCGGCGACCGGGCTCGGCATCACGCCCGCCGCGTTCTGGCTCGGCGCGCTGACCGTGCACCTCGCCCGGCTGCGGGAGCGCGACCGCTTCGTGCTGGCCGTCCCGGTGGACACCCGGCTGCACGTGGGCGCCCTCGACGCGGTCGGCTACTTCGGCCTGCCGATCCCGTACGCGGCC
>NZ_JZWY01000068.1:0-2991 GCF_000966955.1 Streptomyces sp. NRRL S-495 | reverse complement strand
GGTCGGGGCCGGTGAGTCCGCCGCCGAGGTGCTGCGGCGCACCGACAGCCGGCTGACCCGGGTGCTGGAGCAGGGCGTCACCTTCTTCGACGTGATGTCCGCCCTGGTCGAGGAGGGGCTGTACCGCAAGGACGCGCCCCTGGTCGAGGTCTACTTCAACTACATGCCGCCCCAGGCCGGCGCGTCGGGGGGCCTGCGGATCCTGCCGGCCGGCACCGGCTGGTCCGACCTGGACCTGATGGTCACGGTGATGCCGGGGCTGGGGAAGGTCGGCCTCGAGTACAACGCCGACGTCCTCGACGACGCGAGCTGCGCCGACCTCGGCCGGGGCCTGCTCGCCCTCGCCGCCGACATCACCGAATCCCCCGACACCCTCGTCGCGATACCGGAGAGCACCGACGTGAGCCCCGAACCCGTTCCGGCCGGACAGGTCGCCGTCGCCGCGACCTTCGCCCTCGGCAACCTCCCGGCGATGCTGGCGGTGGCGCTGGAGGACGGCGCCGCCGAGGGCGGCCCCCTCGCCGTCGCCGAGGCGCCCTACCACCAGGTGCTGGCGAGCCTGCACGACCCGGGCAGCGTGCTCGCCGAGCCGGCCACGGTGGCCGGCCTGGTGCTGCTGCGCCCGGGCGACCTGGTCCGCTTCGCCCCGGGCGACGAGCAGTTGCTCGACCAGCTGGCCGAGGAGTACCCGGCCGCGCTGGCCGCCCTCGCCGAGCGGACCCGCAAGCCGCTGGTGGTGGCCTTCCTCCCGGAGCGGTCGCCGGACGAGCGGCTGCGCGGGTGGGAGCGGCAGGTGTCGGAGCGGCTGGCCGACCGGCCGGGCGTCGCCGTGCTGGCCTCGGACCTCTGGCTGGAGGACTTCCCGTCGGACGAGGTCTTCGACGCCCACACCGACCAGCTCGCCCACCTGCCGTTCCAGGAGGAGTTCCAGGCGGTGGTGGCGCTCCAACTGGCCGACCTGGTCGGGACGGTGCGCCGCCGGGCGCCGAAGGTGATCGTGGTCGACGGCGACGAGACGCTGTGGAGCGGCATCGCCGGCGAGGCCGGGCCGGAGAACGTCGACCTGACGGGGGCCCGCGAGCTGCTGGCCCGGCGGCTGCTCCAGTGGCGGGCCGCCGGAGTGCTGCTCGCCCTGGTCTCCAACAACGACGAGGCGACAGTGCACGCCGTCCTCGACCGGCCGGACAGCCTGCTGCGCCGCGAGCACTTCGCCGCGATCTCGGCGGCCTGGGAGCCGAAGTGGACCCGGATCGCGCGGATCGCGGAGGAGCTGCGGCTGGGCCTGGACAGCTTCCTGTTCCTCGACGACAACCCGGTGGAGATCGCCGGGGTGCGCGCCCAGCTGCCCGAGGTACTCTGCCTCAGCTGCCCGCCCGCGGCCGAACTCGCCGACTTCGTGCACCGGTTGTGGCCGGTGACGCCGATCGCGGCGACGGCCGAGGACGCCGCCCGGGCCGCGTTCTACCAGCAGGAGCAGGTGCGCGACGAGGCCCGCGCCCAGTTGGGCTTCGCCGAGTTCCTGGAGAACCTGAAGCTCGAACTCGACATCGTGCCGGTGTCCGCCGAGAGCGCCGAGCGGACCGTCCAACTCAGCCGTCGCACCAACCAGTTCAACCTCCGGCCGCAGCCGCTGGACGCGGCCGGGCTGGACCGGCTGCGGCAGGACGGCGGCGAGGTCTGGACGGCGACCGCCCGCGACCGCTTCGGCGAGTACGGGCAGATCGGCGTCCTGGCGGTCCGGCCGGACGGGGACGCGCTCGAACTGGTGGCCTGGATGATGAGCTGCCGGGTGCTCGGCCGCGGGGTCGAGGACCGGCTGCTGCAGTGGCTCGCCGACCGGGCGGAGGCCCTCGGGCTGGACGCCGTGCGGCTCGTCGCCGACCACACGCCCCGCAACATCCCGGCCCGGCGCCTGGTCTCCCGCCTCGGTGGCGGCGAGGTCGAGGCACCGCGGCTGGAGACGGTGGTGGCGTTGAACCAACTCCGGGCGTTCCGCTCCTGGGACCTCGGAACCGATATCGCAGCGGAGGTCAGCAATGCCTGAGGCGGGAGGCGGCACCAGCCGCAACCCCAGTGTCAACCGCCGTCCCGAGGAAGAGGTGATCGAGCGGCGACGGCCCGGCCGGGCCCAGGCGTCCGACCTGCTGGCCCGGCTCCGGAAGCCGGCCGCGCCCGCCACCACCGCCCCGGCGGCACCGGCGGCAGCCGGTGCGGCGGGGGCGCGCGGTGTCGACCAGGTCGCGGCGGACATCGCCGCGCAGGCCGCCCGCTTCCTGCCGGGCGCGGCGACCGGGGTGGAGACCGACCTGTTCGACGCCGGTCTGTCCTCGGTGGACGCGGTCGAGCTGGTCGCCCTGATGGCCCGTGAGCTGGACGTCCGGGTCAGCCTGGACGACCTGTTCGCGGACGCCCGGCCGCGCCGGCTGGCGCAGCGCTGGGCCGCGGCGGCCGGTCTGCCGGTCACCGCGGCCGAGGCCGAGGCCGCCGCCCCGGCGGCGACCGGGACCGCCCTGGCGCTCCGGTCCGGCCTGCTGCCGGCCGACGACCACCGCGCGCCCGCCCCCCAGGCGCACGAGGACATCGCGACGATCCTCGCCGACCTCGCACTGGCCGACCGGCTGCCGTTCAGCCGCCAGGCCGAGCCGGCCGAGCCGCGCCGCATCCTGCTCACCGGCGCCACCGGCTTCCTCGGCAGCCACCTGCTGCTGGACCTGCTGCGCGCGGGCGACGCCCACGTGGTCTGTCTGGTGCGCGCGGCCGACGACGCGGCCGCCGAGCAGCGCCTCGCCGAGGCGCTGGCCGGCTACGACCAGCCGTGGTCCTTCGAGGTGCGCCGCCGGGTGACCGTTCTCGCGGCCGACATCCGGCAGCCGCGGCTGGGCCTGTCCGAGGAGCGCTGGGCGGAGCTGGCCCGGGACGTCGACTCGATCGTCAACGTCGCCGCCGCCGTCGACTTCCTGCGCGGCTACCCCTCGCTGCGGCAGACCAATG
>NZ_JZWY01000067.1:0-25394 GCF_000966955.1 Streptomyces sp. NRRL S-495 | reverse complement strand
GCCCAAGCCGCTGCACCACATCTCCTCGGTCGCGGTGTTCAACGAGGTCGGCATCGAGAAGATGGGCGAGGACGACCCGGTCGCGCACATCGACCGGCTGTTCGCGGGCTACGACAAGTCGAAGTGGGCGGCCGAGGCCGTGCTGCGGCGGGCCCGGGAGCACGGCCTGACCGTGACCTTCCTGCGGCCGGGCGCGATCGGCGGCCACACCCGCACCGGCGTCTACAACCCGGCCGACCTCAGCACCGGCCTGATCGGCGCGATCTCCCGGTTCCGGACGGTGCCGGCGTTCAAGTTCCTCAACCTGGCCCCGGTGGACTGGATCAGCCGGACCACGGCCGCGATCGTCTTCGACCCCAAGGCCTGGGGCCAGAACTACAACCTGACCGGCCGGGCGGAGACGCTGCCGGAGCTGGTCAAGGACATGAAGCTGGCCGGGATGAACGTCCGGATCGCCGGCTGGAAGGACTGGCGGGACGACCTGCTGCGCCGGCAGGAGACCGACCCCGTCCCCGAACTCGACTTCCTGGTGCGCATCCTGAGCAGCCCGACCGCCGTCAAGCTGTTCGAGGCGCTGATGTTCGGCCCGGAGGCCGGTTCCGAGCGCACCGAGGCGTTCGTCGCCCGGCACCGTCTGCCGCAGGCCGAACGCTACGGCTCCGAAGCCCAGTTGAAGGCCTTCGAGCGGATGGCGGAGAACGGCGTGGCCCGCCTCCCCAGCCGCGAGGACCCGCCCTACCTGTCCTTCCGCGAGCGGATGAAGGGCCAGGTCGGCCCGGTCGGCGAGGACCGCGACAGCAGCTGCCGGCTGGCGTTCACGCTGTCCATCGCGAGCATGTACCAGGTGATCAGGCACCGCCGGATCGACGTCCGCGGCCAGGTGGTGTGCGAGCGGATCCACCCCGAGCCGCTGACCGTGGTGGAGGGCGAGATCCAGGTCCGCCCCGACGAGGGCGTGCCGCGCCTGCACAGCAACGACCACCCGCTGCTGCGCTACCGGCTGACCCTGGAGGACCGGGACGGCAACCGCTGGTGGCTGGAGGGCTACAAGACGGCGCGCGCCCGGCGCGACTTCTGGAAGCAGACCCGCACGCTGGACATCGCGATCGGCCGCGAGGGCGAACCGGCCGTCCTGGCCGGCGTGGTGAAGGTGCCCAGCAGCAGCTTCCTCCCGGACCAGATCGACGGGATCCAGGTCGACCCGCGGCTGTCCTCGCAGGAGCAGCGGCTCGCCAAGCTGGCGTGGCTGTCGTGGTTCTTCCTGCAGATGGGCGCCGGCCTGGCCGAGCCGTCGCTGCGGGCCGCCGCCGAGCTGCTGGACCTGCGCCGGGACGCGATCGACCGGGACAAGGACAAGCTGGCACGCAAGATCAGGAAGCTGATGATCCAGAGGGAGCAGAACCGATGACCCTGAGGCCCCTTCACCACCGCCTCGGCGAGCGGGTCGAGGACATCCCCTTCACCGCCTCCGACGGCACCCGGCTCGGCCTGACCCGGGTCGTCCCCGAGGGCGGCGCCGGCGAGCGTCCGGCCGTCCTCGTGCTGCACGGCCTCACCGCCTCGGCCGACATGTTCACCCTGCCGGAGACCCGCAACCTGGTCGACGTGCTGCTGGACGCCGGCTACGAGCCCTGGCTGCTGGACTGGCGCGGCAGTTGCCGCCTGCCGTACAACGAGGGCCGGGTCCGGTACAGCTTCGACGACGTGGCCCTGTACGACATCCCGGAGGCCGTGGCGCTGATCCAGGAGCGGATCGGCGGACGCCAACTGCTCTGCGTCGCCCACTGCATCGGCGCGCTCTGCCTGTCGATGAGCCTGGCGGCCGGCCTGGTCACCGGGCTGGACGGGGTCGTCGCGCAGGGCGTGTTCCTGACGCCCAAGCTGTCCTGGAAGACCCGGGCCCGGCTGCACTTCGGCGGCGAGCTGCTGCGCTCGCGCTTCGTCAACATCCCGACCGACTTCAAGAAGGTCGGGCTCTGGTCGAAGCACTCGCTGATCTTCGCGGAGGTCTCGATCGGCGCCGAGTGCAAGGACCCGACCTGCCAGATCCTGCACAACGACTCCTGGGGCGTCGGCGGTTCGCTGTTCGAGCACGACAACCTCGACACCCGGACCCACGACCGGCTCGCCGACCTGTACGGCACCGTGCCGATGTGGATCCTGCCGCACCTGCGCAGCGTCGAACTCGCCCACACGATGCTGCGGTTCAACGACAACGACGGCCGCTACGACGCGCTGCCGAAGAACGCGCTGGACAACGCGGGGAAGATCGAGGCGCCGCTGATGCTGCTGTCCGGCAGCGACAACCGCTTCTGGTTCGACTCCAACAAGATCTGCCACGAGATCCTGACCGCCCGGTACCCGCAGCTGGACGTCCGCTACGTGGAGGTGCCGGGCTACGGCCACCTCGACACGTTCATCGGCCGCAACGCCGCGCTGGACGTGTTCGGCCCGATCGTGGACTTCCTCGACGAGTGCCGGACCGTCAAGGCCGGCCGCTGACCACCGGGGCGGTGGCGTCCCGTCGCGGAGGCGCCACCGCCCCGGTCCCCCGAACCGCCGTTCCACGCCGGCCCCGATGCCTGCCGGCGTGGAACGGCCGTTTTCCGTTGCTGTTCCTTCGACTTCCGCGCACGGAAGCCGGGTAGAGGAGAACGATGACCTCGATGACCTCCGACAAAACGCGGCCGGACCCGGACCCGGACACCGGGCCGCCCGGCCTGCGCCTGGTGATGCCCGTCATCATGCTCGCCGTCTTCACCGTCCCGCTGTCCGTCTCCGGGACGGCGGTCGCGCTGGGCGACATCGCCGCGGACCTCGGGTCGTCGTCCACCGGCGAGCAGTGGGCCCTGAACGGCTACAACCTGACCTTCGCCTGCGCCACGCTCGTCTGGGGCTCGGTCGCGGACGTCATCGGACGGTGGCGGGCCCTGCTGATCGGCCTGCTGACCTTCGGCGCCGGCTCCGCGCTCAGCGTCCTGGCCTCCGGCTACCTGCTGCTGGACGCCTCCCGGCTGGTCGCGGGGGTCGGCGCGGGCGCCGTCTTCTCGGTCGGCTCGGCGATCATCTCCACCAGCTTCACCGGCGAACGCCGCACCCGGGCCTTCGCCCTGCTGGGCGCCGTCGCGGGCCTGTCGCTGGCCTTCGGTCCGTCGCTGTGCGGCCTGTTCACCCAGGTCGTCGGCTGGCGGCTGGTGTTCGGCTTCCAACTGGTCTGCCTGGTGGTCGCCTGCGCCGCCATGCCGCTGATCCGCCGGGCGACCGCCCACGCGACCCGGCGGGGCGCCCGGATCGACGTGACCGGCGCCGTACTGTTCTGCGGGGCGACCGGCCTGCTCCTCGGCGGCCTGGTGCTCGGCTCCCAGACCGGCTGGCTGTCCCCGCAGTTCCTGCTCTGCACGGCCGCCGGCCTGGCCGGCTACGGGCTGTTCGCCCGGCAGGAGGCCACCGCGCCGTCCCCGCTGCTGAGCCTGCGCACGCTGCGCAACGCGCGGTTCTCCGGGATGACGCTGGTGATCGCGGTGGCGTCGTTCACCTTCACCAACGCGGTCGCCTACATCCCGGTGTTCTTCCAGGGCGCCTACGGCTCCTCGCCCGGCGAGAGCGGCGCCCTGCTGATGTTCATGACCATGCCGGTGCTGATCGCCCCGCTGCTGGCCGGCCGGCTGGTCGCGCGTGGCGCCGCCATGGACCGGATCCTCGCCTGGAGCATCGGCCTGCTGGTGGTGGGCCTGGTCCTGGCGGGCGCCGCCGCCCCGCAGGGGCTCGCCTGGATGGCGCTGCCGCTGGTCGTCGTCGGCGCCGGCTTCGGCCTCCAGGCCGGACTGGTCGACGGCGAGGCGCTGGCCCAGGTGCCCGAGCACGAGGCCGGCATGGGCGCGGGCTGGATCAACACCGTCCGCCTCGGCAGCGAGGCGATCGCGGTGTCGATGTTCGGCTCGCTCTTCGCGAGCTTCGTCGGCACCGCGACCCACGCCTCGGGCCGCGGCTTCGCGGCGATCACCATCGGCTCCACCCTGCTGGCCGCGGTGATCGGTGTCCTGGCCGTCCTGCTGCTCCGCCGCGGCGCGGCGCCCGCCGGCCCGACCGCCGCCCCGGCCCCGGCGGACGCGCCGGCCCCCTGACCCGGCAGCGGGTCGGGGGGCCGGAACACCGGGGCGCCTGGGGCCGGGCGGGTCAGCGGGTCAGCGGGTCAGACTGGCGCGGTAGAGGGAGCGGACCAGCCCGGTGTCGACCTCGGGGTGCGGGTCGTTCTCCAGGTTGCCGCTGAGTCCGGCCACGAAGGTGTCGATGTCCCGCTCGGTGTAGCCCTGTTCGGTCAGCGAGGTGCCCAGGCCGGTGCGCGCGAGCAGCGCGTCCACGGCCGTCGCGGCGTCCCGGTGGCCCAGGGTGTCCCCGATGGCGTCGAAGGCCTCGTCCGCGAAGGGGCGGGCGCTGCGCAGCCAGGCGGGGTAGAGCAGGGCCAGACCTCGGCCGTGCGAGAGCGGGTTGCCGGCGACGGCGCCCATGGCCTGCTGGAGGCGGTGCGGCAGGCAGGTGCTGACGGTGGTGACGTTCACCCCGCCCAGCAGGGCGGCCAGGGCCATCGCCTCCCGGGCCTCGGGCGTGGCCGCGCCTCGGGCGAGCCCGGGCAGGTGGTCGCGGACCAGGGCGAGGGCCCGGTGGGAGTACGCCCGGCTGCGCGCGGTCGCGCGCTTGGCGACCGCGCCCTCGACCGCGTGGGCCAGGGCGTCGAAGCCGCTCTCCAGGGCGACGGCGGCGGGCAGCCGGTCGGTGAGGTCCGGGTCGACGAGCGCGATCCTGGGGGCCACGTCCTCGCCGCGGATGCCGGACTTGAAGCCCCGCACCACGTCGGTGACGATGGCGCCCTGGGTGACCTCCGAGCCGCTGCCGGCGGTGGTCGGGACGGCGACGACCGGCAGCGCGCCGGCGGAGCCGGGCAGGGTGCGGCCGATCAGCTCGCGCACGGTGTCGGCGTCGCCGGCCACCGCGACGGCCTTCGCCGCGTCGATGGCGCTGCCGCCGCCGAGGCCGACCACCAGGTCGCAGCCGCTCGCCCGGGCGAGCGCGAGCGCCTCGTCGATCTCGTCCGAGCGGGGGTTGGCGCTGATCCGGTCGAAGACCGTGACGGCGAGGCCGGCGGCGGTGAGCGAGCCGAGCGCCCGGTCCAGGATGCCGGTCCGGCGCATCGCGGTCCGGCCGCAGACCAGCAGGGCGTGGCCGCCCAGCGGGGCGGCGAGCGGGCCGAGCCGGTCGAGCACGCCGCGGCCGAGGACCACCCGGGTGGGGACGGGCAGGTCGTCCAGGTCGACGGTGCCGGGGTGCGGGTCAGTGGTCATCGTGGGCGGCTCCTCGCCGGGGCTGGTACGGGGTCGGGTCGGTGCTCAGGGTCGCTACCCGGTGGGGTCGGTGCGGGCGGCGTTGGCGGCGTTGGCGGCGAGTGCCTCGAACACCGCGCAGGTGCCCTCGACCAGGTACTGCAGGGCCGATCCCCCGCCGGTGGAGCGCGGCCCGTCCCAGGGCAGTTCGGCCACCGTGTCGCCGCCCAGCAGCAGCGTGCCGCCGGGGGCGTGCGCCCGGGCGGCGAGGACGGCCGCCGCCGCGTGCCGGTTGCCCTCGGCGTGGCGGCCGGGGGTGCCGGCGACCAGGACCCGGCCGGCGCGGCGGAGCAGCTCGATCGCGCCCGGCTGGACCTCGAAGTCGACGATGGCGTGGTCGTCCGGCACGCCCCGGTCGAGCGGCAGGTGCCGGACGGTGCCGTCCGGGCCGGCCGCGACGACGACCCGCGGCAGGTGGATGCCCGCCCCGCCGGTGCGGGCCAGGACCTCGCGCGCCGCCCGGGCGCAGCCCTCGGGGTCGCTGCCCAGCTCGGAGCGGCCGATCCGGTGGCCGGTGACCGCGAGCAGGGTGTTGAGCACGACGCCGCCCGGGATCACCAGGTGGTGGGTGCGGGTGAGGCCGCGCAGGCCGATCAGGGTCTTCTCCGGTTTGACGCCGCCGAGCACCGCGACCGACGGGCCGTCACCGGCGCCCGCGCCGTCACCGGCCCCGGCCCCGGCCGCCCAGGGGTCGAGGGCGCGGGCCTCCCCGACCAGGCCGGCCGCGGCCCAGCCGGGCAGGTGGTCGAGCAGGCCGGTGTTGGAGGCGTGCCGCCGGTGCGCCTTGGAGAAGCCGCCGATCGCCACCCGGTCGCCCAGACCGGCCAGGGTGCGGGCGAGTTCGGGGTCGCCGCGCTCCTCGCCCGGGTCGAGGCGGGTGTTGCCGAACAGCGCGATCGCGCCGGGGCTCAGCTCGCGGGCCCAGGCCCGGGCGCGGGCCGTGCTGTTCTCCGGCAGGTAGCGCACCGGGCGGCCGAGCCGCCGGGACAGGTAGTCGGCGAGGTAGTCCAGGTGGCGGGCGCTGCCGTCCTTGGCGCTGCCCTGGTGGCTGAGCAGGGCGATCCGCGCGCCGGCGTCCGACAGCCGGGCGAGGTCGGCCAGTTCGACGTCGATCCGGCCGGTGTCGGCGAGCGCGGGACCGGCGTTGAACCCGGCCGAGTAGATCCAGCGCTCGCCGGGCGCCGGGGTGTGGTCGGCGAGCAGCCGCATCGTGGTCACAGGCCGTAGTGCCCGAGGCCGGCGCGCTCGTCGAGGCCGAACATCAGGTTCATGTTCTGGATCGCCGAGCCGGCCGCCCCCTTGACCAGGTTGTCGGTCACCGCGACGACCTTGGCGAAGCCGCGCACCGGGTCGTAGTCCACCCCGATGTGGCAGAAGTTGGAGCCGGCCACCGAGGTGAGGCTCGGGTAGACGCCGTACTCCTTGGCGTTGAGCTTGCCCTGCTTGGCGAAGGTGTTGACGCGCACGAAGTGCTCGCCGGCGTAGTGCTCGCGGTAGAGGTCGAGCAGGGCGGCGCGGTCGAGGCCGGCCCGGGCCTCCGCCCGGACCGCGACGCTGGCCTGGATGTAGATGCCGCGGACGAAGTTGCCGTGGGCGGTGGTCATGTCGACGCAGGGCTCGCGGCCGGCCAGCGGGGTGAGGTGGGTCTCCAGCTCGGGGGCGTGCCGGTGGCCCTCCAGGCTGTACGGCAGCATCGAGGCGAAGGCCTCGGCGTGCATGATCTCGGTGCGCGGCTTGTTGCCGGCGCCGGAGCTGCCGTTGACGGCGGCGAGGTGGATCGCGGTGTCCAGGTCGGCGAGCCCGGAGCGCAGCAGCGGGGCGAGGCCGAGCACGGTGGTGATGGCGTAGCAGCCGGGGTTGGCCACCAGCCGGGCCCGGGCCACCCGGTCGCGGTACAGCTCGGTGACGCCGTAGACGGCCTCCGGCAGCAGCTGCGGGCTGGCGTGCTCCTCGCCGTAGACCTCGCGGTAGCGGTCGGCGTCGGGGAACCGGAAGTCGGCGCTGACGTCGATCACCTTGACGCCGCGCTCCAGGAAGTACGGCGCGGAGCGCATCGCCTCGCCCGAGGGGGTGCAGAAGAACACCACGTCGAGTTCGCCGGCCCGCTCGCGCAGTTGCTCGACGGTGGTGAAGGCGAGTCCGCTGCCGAGCAGGTTGGGGTGGACCCGTTCGAGGTCCTCGCCGCCGCGGGCGGTGGGCAGGACGGTGGCGACGCCGGGGTGGTTCAGCAGCAGGCGGCAGAGTTCGCCGCCCGCGTGCCCGGTGCCGCCGACGATGCCGATGGTGAGCGTCATACGTGTCCTCACGGGGTGATGATGATCTTTCCGGTGGCCGGTTCGCCGGCCGCCATCAGCGCCAGTGCGGCGCCTGCCCCGGCGAGGCCGAAGCGGTGGGTGACCATGGGTCGCGGGTCGATGCTGCCCTCGGCCAGCCAGCCGATGACGGCGTGGAAGTCCTCGGCGGTGGACAGCGAGGAGCCGATCACCCGGACCTCCTTGCCGACCAGGGCGTTGACGGCGACGGCGGGCGGGCGGTCGAAGAAGCTGACCACGACCACGGTGCCGCCGGGCCGCACCGCCCGGACCGCCTCGTCCACCGCGCCCGGGTGGCCGGCGGCCACGAGCACCACGTCGGCCTCCGGTGCGGCCGGGCCCGGGGCGTTCTCGCCGGCCAGCACGTCGAAGTAGCCGTCGGCGCCGAGGGCCTCGGCGCGGCGGCCCTTGTGCGGGCCGAGGTCGGAGCAGACGACGGTGCCGAAGCCGAGCCGTTTGGCGGCGACCAGGCAGCCGAGGCCGATGTTGCCCGCGCCGATGATCCGCACGGCCCGCCCGTCCGCCGGACCGGCCAGGGCGACGGCGTGGTGGGCGATCGACAGCGGCTCGACCAGCGCCCCGAGTTCCGGATCGGTGCCGGCGGGCAGGCGGTAGGTCATGGCGGGCCGCAGCGTCACGTACTGCGCGAAGGAGCCGTCCCAGCCGAGGTGGCACAGGTTGGCCTTGGCACCGCACAGGTTGGTGCGCCCCCGGGCACACATCGGGCAGTCGCCGCAGTGCGCGTAGGCGGCGGCGCAGACCAGCTCGCCCTCCGCGAACCCGCCGGCCGGGGTGACGACGGTGCCGCACAGTTCGTGGCCGAGCACGGTCGGCGCGGTCTTGTACGGATGGGCGCCGCGGTAGGTGGCCAGGTCGGAGCCGCAGATGCCGGTGGCGAGCACCCGGACCAGCAGCTCGCCGGGGGCGACCGGCGGCAGCGGGGTGCGCCGGTGCTCGATCCGGCCGTAGTCGGCCAGCACCGCGCTCTCCATGGTGTCATGACGGGTCATCAGCACTGGTTGGGCACCTCCTGGCCGGCCAGGGCGGCGGCCACCGAGTCGACCAGGATGCGGCCGATCCGGACCTGCGAGTCCACCGACATCGCGCCGATGTGCGGGGTGATCACCACGTTGTCCAGTTCGTGGAGCCGGTTCGGGTGGCCCTCCTCGGCCACCACGTCGAGCCCGGCGCCGGCGATCCGGCCCTCGGCGAGCGCCTCGTACAGCGCGTCCTCGTCGACGACCAGGCCGCGGGAGACATTGACCAGCAGGGCGGTCGGCTTCATCGCGGCCAGCGCGGCGGCGTCGATCAGGTGGTGCGTCCGCTCGGTCAGCGGGACGGCCAGACAGACCACGTCGGCGGCCGGCAGCAGCGTCTTCAGCGGCGCCAACTCGTGGTCGAGCCGCTCCAGTTCATGGCGGCGGTCGGCGTCAGGACGGGCCACGTCGACCACTACCCGCATGCCGAGGGCGCGGCCGAGCGCCGCGATCCGGGAGCCGATCCGGCCGTAGCCGACCAGTCCCAGGGTCTTGCCGCCGAGTTCGACCCCGGAGAGCGCGGCCTTGTTCCAGATCCCGGACCGCACCTGGCGGTCCGCCAGCGCCAGGTGGCGCCCGACCGTGAGCATCAGCCCGAGGGCCAGCTCGGCGACCGCCGGGGCGGAGACGGCGGGGATGTTGAAGACCGTCGCACCGGCCGCCCGGGCCGCCGCGACATCGATGTTGTCGATCCCGGAACCCGCCCGGGCGATCACCTTGAGCCGGCCGGCCGCCGCGATCACGGGGGCGTCCAGGCGCACCCCGCTGCGCAGCACGATCACCTCCTGGTCGCGCACCAGCCGGAGCAGTTCGTCGACGGGCGGGCGCAGCGCCACGGTGACGTCGTACCGCCGGCGCAGCTCGTCCAGCGCCCCCGGGTCGATGGGGTCGAGCACCAGGACGCGGGTGCGCGGCGCCCCGGCCCGCGGCGCCAGCTCGGCCAGCGCCTTCCGGTCGAGCTTGCCGGAGGAGGTGAGCGGCAGTTCCTCCACCGGGTGGAACCGGTTGGGGACCAGCTGTGCGGGCATGGTGGCGCGGGCGTGCCGCCGCAGGGCGGCGACGTCCAGCGCCCCGGGTCCGGCCGGGACGACCAGCGCGGTCAGCAGCTCGTTGCCCGCGGCGTCCCGGACGACCAGCGCGGCCGCGTCGCGGACCTGCGGGGCGGCCCGCAGACCGGCCTCGACCTCGCCGAGTTCGACCCGGTGGCCGCGGAGCTTGACCTGCTGGTCGTTGCGGCCGAGGTAGGCGAGCCCTCCGTCGGGCAGCCGGCGGGCGAGGTCGCCGGTGCGGTACATCCGGCGGCCGTCGAGGGCGCGGAAGCGCTCGGCGGTGAGTTCGGGACGGTTCAGGTAGCCGTCGGCGACCCCCGACCCGGCCACCCACATCTCGCCGGTCCCGCCGTCCGGGACCGACCGGAGGGCGTCGTCGCGCAGTTCGATCGCCAGATGGGGCAGCGGGCGGCCGATCGGCGAGGCGGTGTCACCGGCCAGCAGCTCCGGGGTGAGCACCAGGTGGGTGGCGTGCACGGTGATCTCGGTGATGCCGTACATGTTGACCATGACGGGCGCCGGACCGGGTGCGGCAGCCGCGGCGGCGAGGAAACCGCGCACCACGTCGAGGTCGACGCTCTCGCCGCCGAAGACCACGTACCGCAGCGCGGTCGCCGGGGCGCCCGAGTCGCTGTACTCCCGGGCCAGGTGGCGGAAGGCGGACGGGACCTGGTTGAGCACCGTGATCCGCTCGTCCGCCAGCAGCCGCAGGAAGTCCTCCGGGGCCTGCGCCGTGGCGGCGGGCACCGGGACGGCGGTCGCGCCGGTCGCCCAGGCACCCCACAGCTCCCAGACCGAGAAGTCGAAGGAGGCGGAGTGGAAGAGGGTCCAGCGGTCCTCGGTGCCGAGCTCGAACAACGGCAGGGTGGCCCGCAGCAGTTCCAGGACGTTGCCGTGGGTGACCACGCAGCCCTTGGGCACGCCGGTGGAGCCGGAGGTGTAGATCACGTACGCCGGGTCGTCCGGGCCGGGTGCGTCCCCGGCGGTCCCGGCGGCAGTCCCCGCGACCGGCGCGGCGGGCTCCGCCGCGGCGGCCTCGGGGTCGATCACGGGCAGCGCGTCCAGCCCGCAGGCCGCGGCCCGGTCGGGGTCACCGACCAGGGCCGCGAGGCCGGCGTCCGCGGCCATGAACCGGAGCCGGTCGGCCGGGTACGACGGGTCGAGCGGCACGTACGCCGCGCCGGACCGCAGGATGCCGAGGATCCAGGCGGGCGCCCGGTGCGAGCGCTCCAGGAGCACGCCCACCAGGTCGCCGCGGCCCAGGCCGGCGGCGGTCAGCCGGGCGGCGAGGGCCCCGGCCCGCCGGTCGAGCTCGGCGTAGCCGAGCTCCTCGCCGCCGCCGGCCACCGCGGCCGCGTCGCCGCGCACGGCGGCGACGCGGGCGAACAGCTCCGGCAGCGACCGGGCAGCGGCCGGCAGGCCGGACAGGCCGGGCTGCTCGGAGCGGTCAGCGGGGTCAGCGGGGTCAGACAGCTGCATGGTTGCCACCGACTGCCATCACGTCACCCTGGCCGACCGGCTTGTAGTAGTCGGTGGGGTGGACCTGGTCGCCGAAGTCGCCGAACATCCGGCGCAGGCGCGGCGACATCCGGTCCAGCACCTCGGCCGGCTGCTGGAGGTAGTCGTGCGGGCGGTGCCACAGGTGCCCGTAGCGCAGGATGAAGGTCTTGCGCTCCTGGACCTTGTTGGGCGCCACGGCGTGCCACAGCGAGTACGGGAAGATCAGCACGTCACCCGGCGCGGCCTTGACCTCCAGGGCGTCGTCGGGCAGCACCCCCTGACGCAGCGGCTCGTCGAGCTCCTCGATGTAGCAGAGCGCCGTCCGGTCGGTCGGCACCTTGCGGTGGCTGCCGGGGACGAGCAGGAAGTTGCCGCTGTCGGACTCCGTGGTGTCGGTGAAGAACACCTGCGCCTTGACCTGCAGGCTCGGGCTGCCGTGGACGAGCCGCAGCTGCTGCAGGTACTCGCCGCCGTCGGTGTGCCAGTACTCGAGCGCCTCGTCCTGGAGCGAGCGGACGAAGATCTCGGTGCCGAGCAGCTGGACGCTGCCGGCGAGCAGCGACATTAGCGGGCCGACCAGCTTCGGGTGGTCGAGGAAGTAGTCCATGCCGGCGGTGCGGGCCACCGCGTCGCGCACCCGGACGGTGTGGGCGCGGTCGGTGAAGCTGGCGTGGTTCCCGATGGTCCGCGCGCCGTCCGCGACCACCTCGTCGATGACGGCGAGGCCGCGCTCCACCTCCTCGGGGTTGAACAGGCCCTTGAGGTGGAGGTAGCCGTTCTGCTCGTAGCTCTCGAACTGCTCGTCGGTGAGCGGCGTCCAGTCGCGTTCGACGGCGGTCTCGACGGTCGACTCGCGGATGGTCGCGATGTGCATGCCGGTGTCGTCCATGGTGTTCTCCTTCGTCGACGGGTTGGTGCGCGCGGGCACGCCGGTCACGGGCGCAGCTCCTCGGCCCACCGGTACAGCCGGGCCTCCACGGCGTCCCACAGGGCCAGCACGTCGGGGGCGGTGTACCAGTCGGTCTTGAACATGACGTTCACGGTGACGCCGTCCTCGTCCTCGTCCCAGAAGGTCGCGATCGCGGCGTCGTGCCAGCCGTTGGAGATCCGCAGCGGCGCGGTCCGCACGCCGGGGATCTCGATCTCGCCGACGCTGCGGCGCATGCCGAGCGGCCGGGCGTTGAAGGTGACGTACGGGACGGTGGCCTGCCGGCCGAGCGCCCGCGGGTCCATCAGGTCGATCAGGGCGGGCCACGGCAGGTCGCTGTCGTCCAGGGTGACCAGGATCCGCTCGCGGAAGTGCCGCAGGTACGCCACCGGGTCGGGGTGCCGGCCGGGCTCGCTGGCCAGCACCGTCTTGCTGGCGAACCAGCCCACGGTGTGGGTGAGTCCGGGCAGCTCCCGGTTGGCGGTGGACAGCGTGGTGGCGACCACCGGGCGGCCCGAGCGCTCGTACAGCGCCCGGTGGAGCGCGGCGTGCATGAGGTTCAGGCCGGTCATCCGCAGCGGGCGGGCCACCGCGGCGAGGTCGCGGCAGAGCTCGCCCGGCAGGCGGCGGACGAAGTCCTCGTTCTCCTCGTACCGGATGCCGGTCGCGCCGCTGAACCCCTCGACCGGCATGGCCGGAATCGCGCCGATGCCGTCCAGCCGGGCGGCCAGCCGGGCGAGCCCGGCGCGCCCGGCCGGCGAGTCCACGGCGAGGTTCTGCCGGCGGACGAACTCCTGGAAGGGCAGCTCGATCGGCGGCAGCGCCGGCACCTCCGCGCCCACCTCCTGGCCGTAGAGCACCGCGAGGTCCCGGATCAGGGCGTTCAGCGACCAGCCGTCGCTCACCATGTGCTCGGTGACGAGCGCGAAGTAGGTCTCCTGCGGCGAGCGCGGGAGCACCACCAGCCGGGCGACCGGCCCGTTCACCAGGTCGAAGGGCTCGATCACGGCCTCGCGGACCGCGGCCCGGTCGGCCTCCTCGTCCGCCCCGGCGGGCAGCCGCCGGACGTCCTGCGGCTCGGCGGCGCCGACGTGCCAGAGCGCCCGGTCGGTGTCGAAGCCGCTGAGCAGGGCCGGGTGCCGGCGCTGCACGGCGTGCCAGGCGCGGTTCAGCGCGGCCGTGTCGAGCGTGCCGTGCAGGACCAGCGGCAGGGTGCTGTGGTGCGGGTTGAACACGCCCCGCTCGGCGTCCTCCCGGGTCTGGCCGAGCCGGTGCCGGTGGTTCCAGGAGGCCCGCAGGGTCTCACGCATGGTTCAGCTCCCGCTCCCGGACCAGGTCCGTGAGGGCCGGGAGCTCGTCCGCCCCGCCGGTCCGGACCATCGAGGCGCCGTCGTGGGCCCGGCGCCCGCCGTCGGCCCGCAGCGGACGCAGCAGCAGCTGCGCCGGGTCGCAGATCACCTCGACCAGCGCCGGCCCGTCCTCGGCCAGCACGGTGGCGATGTCGGCGTCCAGCGTGCCGGTGTGCCGCAGCGTGCGGTACGGCAGCCGGAACGCGGTCGCGACGGCGGAGAAGTCGAGGGTCTCGGGCTCCTCCAGCTCCGGTCCGCCGACCAGCGCGGCCTGCGACTCGCGGATCGAGGCGTAGCCGCCGTTGTTCAGCACGAACACCTTGATGCCCAGCCCGTACTGGCTGATGGTGGCGAGCTCCTGGATGTTGAGCTCGATCGCGCCGTCGCCGACGATCACCAGCACCTGGGCGTCCGGCCGGGCGAAGGCCGCGCCGACCGCCATCGGCACGGCCGCGCCCATGTTGAGGAAGGCGGCCGAGGTGATCTCCCGCTGGGAGGCGGTGAACTCCAGGGTCTGGCCGGTGACGTAGTAGGCGCTGCCGGTGTCGACCACGAAGACGTGGCCGGGGCCGGTCTGCGCCTCCAGCCGGTCGACGAACCGGTAGGAGTTGATCGGGCCGTCCGGCCGCTGCTCGCCGACGGTCGGGTGGGCGGCCTTGAGCGCGGCGCACTCGGCGAGCCAGGCCTCGTGGGCGGGGGCGACGGGTTCGGCCGCCTCCTCCTGGAGCGCCTCGACCAGTCGGCCGACGTCCATGCAGACCGGGAAGTCCACCCGGACGCCCTTCTTGGTCAGCTGCGACGGGTCGATGTCGACCGCGACCACGGTGGCGTCCGGGTCGAAGGCGTCCGCGTCCTCGCCGACGAAGGCGGTGGACAGGCTGGAGCCGAGCGAGATCACCAGGTCCGAGCGGCCCATGATCAGCCCCGGGTAGAGCCGGCCTCGGATGCCGCCCTGACCGAAGCAGAACTCCGAGTCGTACGGCAGCAGGTCGGTGCCCAGCCGGGAGGTGACCACCGGGATCCGCAGCTTCTCCACCACGGCCCGGAAGGCCTGCACGGCGTCGGCCTGCCGGACGCCCTGGCCGGCGACGATCAGCGGGCGCTCGGCGGAGCGCAGCATGGTCATCAGCTGCCGGGCGGTCTGCCGGGCGCCGGAGCCGCGCGGTTCGGCGGCGGGCGGCTCGGCGCCCGCCAGGGCGGCCGGGTCGACCTGCGCGGCCTGGACGTCCAGCGGGATGTCCAGCCAGACCGGGCCCGGGCGGCCCTCCAGGGCGTGCCGGACGGCCTCGTCCAGGTGGCGGCGGATGTCGCCGGGGCGCTCCACCACAGCGGAGTACTTGGTCATGCTGCGGGCGCTGTGCACCACGCCGAAGCCCTGGACGCCGAAGGAGCGCACGCCCTCCTCCATGTGCCGGGTCTCGACCTGGCCGGAGACCACCAGCACGGGCACGCCGTCGGCGTACGCGTCGACCAGTCCGGCCAGCGCGTTGACGGCACCCGGGCCGCTGGTCACCAGCGCCACCCCGAGCTCACCGGTCAGCTTGGCCGCGCCGGTGGCCATCAGCGCCGCCGCGGTCTCGTGCCGGGCGCAGATGGTCACCAGGCCGGGCTGCTGGCTGAAGGCCTGGTCGAGGTGGATGGAGCCGGTGCCGGAGAGGCTGTAACAGGTGTGCACGCCCAGCGCGTGCAGGTAGGCGGCCGTGTAGTCGGCCACACTGACGGTCATGCCAGCCACTGCGCCACCCGCTTCGCCACGCCCTGCGCCGTCAGGCCGAAGTGCTCGTACAGGAACTCGGCCGGGCCGATCGGCGCGTACTCGTTCGGCACGCCGAGCTGCAGCACGGGCACCGGGTGGGTGCGGACGACGGTCTCGGCGACCGCGCCGCCGAGGCCGCCGTTGAGCACGTGGTCCTCCGCGACGACCAGGCGTCCGCTGTGGCGTGCGGCCCGTCCGATCGCCTCCGCGTCGATCGGCTGGACCGAGCCCAGGTGGAGCACGCCGGCCCGGACGCCGTCGGCCGCGAGCAGGTCCGCGGCCTCCACCAGGCGGGTGGTGAGCAGGCCGGTGCCGACCAGGGTGACGTCCTCGCCCTCGCGCAGCTGCACCGAGCCGCCGTAGGCGAAGGTGTGGTCGGCCGGGAACAGCTCGGGCGTGTCGAGCTTGCTGACGATCCGGATGTAGACCGGGCCGTCGTGGGTCATCGCCTCGCGCAGGGCGGCCACGGTGTCGTTCGGGGTGGCCGGCGCCAGGACGGTCATCCGCGGGATCGACCGCATCCAGGCGAGGTCCTCGACGGCGTGGTGGGTGCCGCCGAGCGCGCCGTAGGCGAGGCCGCTGACGAAGCCGCAGAACACCACGTTGGCGTTGGTGTAGGCGGCGTTCTTGATCTGCTCCAGCGCCCGGGCGGTCAGGAAGCAGGAGGCCGAGTAGACGAACGGGCGCAGGCCCGCGTTGGCCAGGCCGATCGACACACCGACCAGGTTCTGCTCGGCGATGCCGACGTCCACGAAGCGGTCGGGCAGCTCGGACTGGAAGCCGAGCGCCGAGTGGGTCTCGGCCGAGTCGTTGTTGACGATGCAGATCCGCTCGTCGGTGCGCGCCAGTTCGAGCAGGGCCGCCGAGAAGGCGGCGGCGCAGTCAGTCGTCGGTGCCATGCTCAAGCTCCCGGAGTGCCTGGTCGAGAAGGTCGGGGGTCAGTCGGCGGCTGTGCCATTCGAGGTTGCGCTCCATGAAGGAGACGCCCTTGCCCTTGACCGTGGAGGCGATCAGACAGGTCGGCCGGCCCGGCTCCAGCGGCGCGGCGCCGAGGACGGTCAGCAGTTCCTCGACGTCGTGGCCGTCGACGGTGCGCACGGCCCAGCCGAAGGAGCGCCACTTCTCGTCCAGCGGCTCCAGGGCGTTGATGTCCTCGGTGCTGGCGCCCTTCTGGGCGAGGTTGCGGTCGACGATCACGACCAGGTTCTCCAGCCCCCGCGAGGCCGCCAGCATCGCGGCCTCCCAGTTGCTGCCCTCCTGGAGCTCGCCGTCCCCGGTGAGCACGAAGGTCCGGCGGCCGGAGCCCTGGACCCGGGCGGCGAGGGCCGCGCCGACGCCGAGCGAGAGGCCGTGGCCGAGCGAGCCGGTGTTGAACTCGATGCCCGGCACCCGGGTGGAGACCACCGTGCTCAGCCGCGAGTCGGCCGCGCCGTAGGTCGCGAGCTCCTCCTCGGGCAGGATGCCCCGGAGCGCGAGCACGCTGTACATGGCGGCCGAGGCGTGGGCCTTGCTGAGGATGAAGCGGTCCCGGTCCGGGTCGTCCGGGCCGCCGCGCAGCACGCCGAAGTGGAGCGCGCAGAGGATGTCCATGGCGGAGAGGTCCGCCCCGATGTGGCCGGTCCCGGCGGTGCTGACCGTGGTCAGCGCGAGTGCTCGGGCCCGTGCCGCCCGACGGCGCACCAGCGCCACGTCTTGCGACGACAAGTCTTGATCCTTTCGGTGGGTCGGGGTGGTGGGCGAGGTCGTTCCGGCCGTCAGGCCGTGAACTCCTGCCACTGGTCCAGGCGCTGGAGCGCGAAGACGTCCTTGACCCCGGCGATGCTGTCCTCCAGGTGGGCCGAGTGCCCGGTCTCGTAGATCGAGCCGAGGGCGGACCGCAGGGAGGTGATGGTGGCGCGCAGGCCCTGGTTGGCGTAGATGACGGCGGAGACGCCGGCCGCACGGGCCTCGTCGGCGTGCCAGTCGGGGTAGGTGGTGGGCACCACGACGACCGGCAGCCGGTCGTCCCACTGGTCGAGGAAGGAGAGCACCTCGTCCTTGGTGGCCTGCTTGGAGTGGACCAGGACGGCGTCGGCGCCGGCGTCGGCGTAGACCGCGCAGCGCTTGAGCGCCTCGTCGACGCCCAGCCCGCTGATCATCGCCTCGGTGCGGGCGATGACGAAGAAGTCCTCGCTGCGCTGGGACTTCTTGGCCGTCTCGATCTTGTGCGCGAAGGCGTTCACGTCGAGCAGGCTGTGGTCGGCCGCGGCGAAGCTGTTCATCTTCGGGAAGATCTTGTCCTCCATGCACACGGCGGTGATGCCGGCCTGCTCGTACTCGGCCACCATGTACGCCACGTTCATGCTGTTGCCGAAGCCGGTGTCGCAGTCGGCGACCACCGGGACGGAGAGCGCCTTCTGGATGTGCGCGGCCGCGTCCAGGTACTCGCTCATGCTGAGCAGGCTGGCGTCGGGCAGGCAGCGGGCGGCGGAGATCTCGAAGCTGGAGGCCCAGACGGCCTGGAAGCCGACCTGCTCGGCGATGACGCCGCCGAGCGCCGAGTGCGCGCCGGCGATCCGGACGAGCGGGTGGTCCGCGAGGACACTGCGGAACGAGGGGTAGCTGTGGGGGGTGGGACTCACGTGGTGCTCCTACGACTGGGGTGATGGTTCATTTGACGGTTCGTCGGACACGCCGGCCGGCGGGGCGTCCCGGACGAAGGCCCACAGGGCGATCAGGCCGCAGACCACGAACACTCCGGCCAGCAGCAGCCAGCCCGCGGCGCCCATGCCGAGCGGGAGCATGACCACCAGCGCGGGCCCGAAGAACTGCTGGAGTCCCCGGCCGAGCCCGAACACGCCCTGGTACTCGCCCATCCGGCCCTCGGGCGGCAGGGTGAAGGACAGCCCCCAGCCGCCGGCGGACTGGGCGAGTTCGCCCAGGGTCATCAGGACCGTGCCCGCGAACAGCAGGACGACGGCCAGCGAGGTGTCGGCGGCGCCGGATCCGGCGAACAGGCAGCAGGCCAGCGCCATCAGCAGGCCGGCCCGCAGCAGCAGGCGGCCGGAGCCGGACACGGTGTCCGAGCCCTTGCCCGCGGCGACCTGGAGCAGCACCACCAGAACGGTGTTGACCACCGTCAGGGCCGCCACCAGGGCGCCCGGGGCGCTGGTGCGGTTGACGATCCACAGCGGCACGCCCACCGCGAGCACCGGCTGGAACAGCTCCAGGATCCCGGAGAGCGCGGTGGCCAGCAGGAACCGGCGGTCCCGGAAGGCCTCCCAGGAGCGTCCCGCGGTGGCCGGGACCACCTCGGGGCCGTCCGGCCGCAGGCCCAACGCCATGATGGCACACAGCAGTTGGAGCGCCACATTGACCGCGATCACCAGCAGGAAGGCGATCCGCGAATCCGTCGCCAGGGCGGCCCCGGCCAGACCGGCGCCGGCCGTGAAGCCGAGATTGAACAGGCTGCGCATCCTCGCCCGGACACCCGCGGAGCGGGCGGAGCCGAACAGGGCGTGGGTCAGGGCCGCGCGCAGCGGGCTGCCGACAGTCTCACACACCGCGATCGCGCAGGCCACGGCCGTGAACGCGGGCACGCCCTCGACGAAGGCGTAGCCGACGAACAGCACCGCGAGCAGACCGTAGCTGGCCGCCAGCGGCCGGCGCGCACCGAACCGGTCGGCGACCCGCCCGCCGGGGACGGTGGCGAGGAACCCGCACAGTCCGGCCGCCGACATGGCCACCGAGACGCTCTCGGCGGACAGCCCGACGGTCCTGGTGAAGAAGATGGCACTGGAGGTCAGGAAGAGACCGGTGCCGAGCGACTGGGTGAGCGTGAGCACACCCATGCGGCGCTCGGCCCCGGGCGCCGGGACGAGTTCCTTCAGGAACCCGGCGGCGGCCGAGCCGATGGTAGGCATGAGTCATCCAGGGGGGTGGTTCACGGAGGTGGTCGCGCCGGGGTCGTGTCTTTCGGATCCCGGCGGTCCGATGCGGCGTCGACGGTCCGCCGCGGCGCCCGCGGACGGCACGCCTCAGACGTGGTCGAGCAGGTCCCGGGCCGTGCGCGTCACGGGCCGGCCGTCGACGACGAACTCGTACGCCAGCAGAGCGACCGCCTGATCCACCAGTGCGGTCATGCCCCGGTGGTCGGCGGCCGAGCCGCACAGCATGTCGAGCAGGGCGGTGCCGGTCCCGGCGGCCAGCTCGGTGCCGGGCCGTACCGAGAGCCGGTACGAGTCGACCCCGGGCAGCGCCCGGACGGCGGCCTGGCCGTCGACCCGGGTCAGCCGGCCGCCCGCGGTGGGGCCGGGGGTGTAGTACTGGAAGTGCACCCGCTCCGGGCGGGCCGGATTCAGCTCGACATCGCGCCCGAGCGCCAACTCGCCCGCCAGCGCGACGAGATCGAGCCCGAGGGAGCGTGCGGCCAGATCGGTCTGGTCGCCGCCGAGGCGGCCGTTGACCTCGATCAGCCGGGGCCCGGCGGCCGTCAGCTTGATCTCGGTGTGCACCAGACCGTGCGTGACCCCGAGCGCCCGGAGCGCCCGGTCGGCCAGCTCGACCACCTCGGCCTCCGGCCCGGGGGCCAGCTGCGAGGGCCAGAACTGCCCCGACTCCCGGAACGGCGGTGCCAGCGGCAGCTTGCCGGTCACGGCGAAGTGGCGGATCCCGCCGGGGGTGACGGCGCTCTCCACCGACACGTAGTCCCCGAACGGCGCGCAGTCCGCGCCCCGCAGGAACTCCTCGACCACCAGGGCCGGTTCGGCGTGCAGGAACTCCTCGACCACGGCGGCGCCGTGCTCCGGATCCGTCACCAGGACGGTGTTGCGGCTCCCCTCCCCGCGGACCGGCTTGACCACGGCGGGCAGGCCCACCTCGGTCAGCGCGGCGTGCCAGCCGTCGGCGTCGGTGAGCAGCGCGCTGCGCACACTGTCCACCCCGGCCTCCCGCAGCCGCCGGCGCTGTGCCGCCTTGTCGGTCAACACCCGTACGGTATCCGGGGTGTTGAACGGAAGGCCGAGCAGTCCGGCGAGCCGGGCGGTGTCGGCGAGCATCCGTTCGCTGAACGTCAGGATGCCCGCGGCCCCGTACTCGCGCAGCCGGGCGACGACCACCTCGTCACCCTCGGCCAGCGTGACGACGCCCGCGCAGTTCTCCTCGAACAGCGGGCCGACCTGCCGGGCGTGGTCGGAGTCGGCCAGGGCGACCAGCACCGGAGCCGTTCGCCCCAGGGCGATCACCTCGCGCGGCGAGGCCGAGCCCTGGTCGTAGACGACGACGATGGCCATCGCTCAGGCGCGATCGAAGAGTCGGGGGTCCTCGACGGCCTCGGCGAGCTGTCGGAGGGTGCTGCGGCGCAGCACCGCCGACCGGGGCATGTCCAGACCGGACTCGATGGCCCGGGTGGAAATCGCGAGGGCCAGCAGGGAATCCCCGCCGAGGTCGAAGAAATCGGCGTCCAGGTCGTCGACCGGTGTACCGAGGACTTCTTCCCAAATATTTCTAAGTTTTTCCGTGGTGCTGATGTCGGACATACCAGGCCTCTCCCCATCGGCGTGCATCCGTGAATCGATTATTGGAGCAGGATTGCGGAACTGTCAATTCCGGGAAAACAGTCGGTGAACCGGAGCCGGTGCCGGAATTCCTGCGGGCAGGGCGAATCACGGCACCGCCCCGGAAATGGAATTCCCGGCGGAACCGCCCCCCCTGCGGCCGGTCTCCCGGCGGGATCAGCCGGCGACCGCCGCGACCGCCGTCCGCGCCGCCCCGGCCGGGACCGCCGCACCGGCCGCACCGTCCGCGGTGCGCAGGTACTCGATCAGGTCGGCGATGGAGATCAGCGCCAGGCCGTGCCGGCGGGCGAACTCGCGCAGCTCCGGCAGCCGGGCCATCGCGCCGTCGGCCATCGCGATCTCGCAGATGGCCGCCGCCGGACGCAGGCCGGCCAGCCGGCACAGGTCCACCCCGGCCTCGGTGTGGCCGGGGCGCGCCGGCACACCGCCGTCGACGGCCCGCAGCGGAAAGACGTGGCCCGGGCGCACCAGCTCGGCCGGGCGGGTGCCCGGCTCGGCCAGCAGACGCAGGGTGAGCGCCCGGTCGGCCGCCGAGATACCGGTGCTGATGCCGGCCGCGGCGTCGACCGAGACGGTGAAGGCGGTGCGGTGGTGCTCGGTGTTCTCCCGGACCATCTGGTCCAGTTCCAGCCGGTCCAGGTCCGCCCCGGTCATCGGGGCGCAGAGCAGTCCGCGGCATTCCGTCATGGCGAAGGCGACCAGCTCGGTGGTGGCCAGCTCGGCGGCGAAGAGGAGGTCGCCCTCGTTCTCGCGGCTCTCGTCGTCGACGACGACGACCGCCCGGCCGGCCGCGATCTCCGCGACCGCGTACTCGACGGAGTCGAACGGCTGCTCGGTGTCACCGGCCGCGTACGAGGTCGCGTCGGCGGTGGTCGTGCCCGTGGTGTGGCCCATCGGAACTCTCCTCGCGCTCGGGGCGCGGACTTCCGGGGCTGATGGAGCCGGGCGTGCAGGGACGGCCTTCGACCGCATTCCGGCGGAAGCGGCCCGCGACCGACGGGCCGACGGGAAATCCCCCCGGCCATCGGAAAAACCTGCTCGCCGCGCACTTCCTCCCTTCCGGACTTTAACCGTCGGTCCAGGAATTTCACCTGGTCAACCGGCCGCTGGCTGCGGACGGGTCGCGGACTGTAACCGCCGGTTCGGAATTTCACCGACCCCGGAGTGCGCAAACGTCTTGAACAACGCTCGTCAACCTCGCACACTTGCCGCGATCTTGACAAGACGTCGGTGAACCGGTGGAGCCGTGGGCTGCATCACACCGTCTGTCGGGGGGTCGGGGCACCCGCCGTTCGGCGGGCATTGCCAATGCTCTCCGAGCGTGCCTAAGATCCGGACCGCCGATGCCTACCCATGAGTAGCGACCCCCGTTCGACCTGCGTCGAACCACTGGGGAAGGGGTCCGAGGGGCAGGCGTGCGGCACTCCGGCGGGGGCCGGAGTCTCGCTGCCCGCGTTCCGGGGGCGGCATTGCGAAACGGGGGCAAGACGTTCATGCACGATCCTTCGAGGGGTCCGAGGCGCTCCGCCGTGTCCGCCGGTGACGAATCCGGCCGAGGCACCGCCGGGCCCGCAACCGGCCTCGGCGCAGCCCTGCCCGCAGCCGGCCGCGCGGCCGAGTCCGACCCCGCGCCCGACCCCACGGCCGACCCCGAACCACGCCTCGCAGCGGGGCCGTTGACGCCAGGGCAGGTCGTCCTGCACCGGGAGATCCTCGACGGACGGGTCTGGCTGAGCTACCCCGTCCGGGTCGTCGCCCACGAACCCGACCTGCTCGCCGTGTACCTGGCCCACGACACCCGACTCTCCTTCGGTGAGGGCGAGTTCAGCTGGGGCCCGCACGGCTGGAGCACCGTCGCCGACCGCTGGCGCAGCCCCGGCGTCCTGCAGCTGCAGCGCCCCGGCGAGGCCTACGCCGTCTGGGCCTTCCGCGACCCGGCGACCGACGAACTCTCCGGCTGGTACGTCAACTTCCAGGACCCGTACCGGATCAGCGCCGAGGGCGTCGACACCCTCGACCACGAGCTCGACCTCTGGATCCCGGCCGACGGCGGCCCGTACCGCTGGAAGGACGTCGAGGCCTTCGAGGAGCGCGCCCGCACCGGCGGCTTCACCCCCGAACAGGCCGCCGCCGTCCGCGCCGAGGCGGCCGGGCTCGCCGCCCGGATCGACCGCGGCGACACCTGGTGGGCCGAGCGCTGGACGCACTGGCGGCCCGCCGCACAGTGGACCGCTCCCCCTCCCCCGGCCTGAGCCGCCCCCCCGCCGTCCGACGGTCCACCCGACCACCCGGGCCCGTCGGGGCGCCACCCGTGCCCCGACAGCGCGACAGCGCGGCGCCACCGCACCGGGGCACCCCGGTGCCGCGGCGGCCCGCACCGCGGCAGCCCCCACCGCTGCACCACAGCACCGCAGCACCACGAAAGGAACGACCGATGCGCATAGCCCTGGTGACCTCCCCCGGCTCCGTCGAGATCCGCGAGACCCCGCGCCCCGAGATCGGCGAGGACGACGTGCTCGTCCGGATCGCCGCCTGCGGCCTGTGCACCATGGAGGCCAAGCTCTACACCGGCGCCATGCCCGTCTACCCCGTGGCCGCCGGCCACGAGGTCTCCGGCCGCGTCGAGCAGGTCGGCGCGCGCGCCGCCGCCCTGGAGGACGCCCCCGCCGTCGGCGATCTGGTCACCGTGGACCTGCTGACCCGCTGCGGCACCTGCCGGCACTGCCGCTCCGGCAACAGCGCCATCTGCGCGTCGCCGCAGGGCAGCCTGCTGCCGGACGGCAGCATCAGCATGGGCGCCGGGCTCGCCGAGTACGTCCGGGTGCCGGCCGCCCACGCCTGGCCGGTCGGCGACGCCGACCCGCTGCACGCCGCCATGGGCGAGCCGCTGGCCTGCGTCGTGCACTCGTTCCGGCGCGGCTCCTTCCAGCCCGGCGACCGGGTCGCGGTGATCGGCGGCGGCTTCATGGGCCGACTGCACCTGCTGCTCGCCCAGCACCACCAGGCCCGCTCGGTCACCGTGATCGAGACCGACGAGGCCCGCCGCAGCGCCGCCCTGCTGGCCGGCGCCGACCACGCCGTGACGCCCGAGGAGCTCGCCGAACTCCCCAAGGCCGACGTGGTGTTCGTCACCATCGCCTCCCGCGAGGCGATCGCCGCCGGCTTCCGCGCCGCGGCCGACGGCGCCCGGCTGGTCCTCTTCGGCGGCTCCCACGACACCCCCGACGCCGTCCTGCCCGGCTACGAGGTGCACCGCCGCCAGCTCACCGTGACCGGCTCCTACAGCCAGGAGCCCGCCGACTGGCGTGCCGCCGCCGCCCTGCTGCGCGGCGGAGCGCTCGCCGAAGGACTGGCCCCGCTGGTCACCTCGCGCCACGAACTGGCGGACACGGACAAGGCGTTGACCGAGAGCTCCGGTTCGCCGGTCTTCCGGGTCTTCGTCGAACCCCGCTGACCCCCACCCCCACCCCCTCCTGACACCTCGTCGGACGCCCTCCAGGCGTCGGACACCCACCCGCACCCGCACCACCAGGAGAGACCCCATGAGCACCACCCCCGCCGCCACCCGCCCCACCCTGCGGATCGGCGCCCAGCTCCACCCCCAGCACTGCGACCTGGCCGACCTGCGGGCCGCCTGGCGCGCCGCCGACGAGCTCGGCGTCGACTCGCTGTGGACCTGGGACCCCTTCATGCCGCAGACCGGTGACCTCAACGGCCGCCACTACGAGTGCTGGTCGCTGCTGGCCGCCATGGCCGTCGAGACCAGCCGCGCCACCATCGGCTCCCTGGTGACCTGCACCGCCTACCGCAACCCCCACCTGCTCGCCGACCAGGCCCGCACCGTCGACCTGCTCAGCGGCGGCCGCCTGGTGCTCGGCGTCGGCGCCGGCTGGTTCGAGCAGGAGCACCGCGAGTACGGCTACCCCTTCCCCGGCCCCGGCGGCCGGATCGACGCCTTCGAGGAAGCCGTCACCGCGATCCGCGACCGCCTGACCCGGCTCAACCCGGCGCCGGTCGGCCCGCTGCCGATCCTCATCGGCGGCGGCGGCGAGAAGCGCACCCTCCAGGCCGTGGCCCGCTACGCCGACCTGTGGAACTGGTACGGCTGGGACTCCACCGACCCGGTGGCCGAGTTCGCCCGCCGCAGCGGCCTGCTCGACGACTGGTGCGCCGAGGTCGGCCGCGACCCGCGCGAGATCGGCCGCACCGTGATGATCGACGCCCCGCAGACCGGCCTCGCCGAGGCGTTCGCGGCGGCCGGCGCCACCGAGATCATCGTCTCCGTCCCCGGCCCGTTCGACCTCGCCCCGGTCCGCGAACTGCTCGCCCTGCGCGACGGCCTGGCCGGCCGATGAGCGGATCCGGGCAGCCGGACGGGCGTCCCGGCTCCGGGTACCACGGCCTGATGGCCGCCCTGCTGGCGTCCAGCGCCGGCATCGGCCTGGTCTTCCCGCTGACCAGCATCTACATCAGCGACCGGCTCGGACTGGGCGGGACCGGCGCCGGCACCTACTTCGTGGCGATGGCGGC